>NZ_JAPTFX010000062.1:0-24960 GCF_030985895.1 Stenotrophomonas sp. Sm6012
GCGCCATGGATGGCGCCATCGAGCCCCCATGGAAGGGTTTACGGCGTGTCCTGCTGGCCCCCACCACCCCGCCATCCCACGGGAACCCAGCTTTTGCTTTGGCCGTCGCTGTTGCCGTTGCTGTTGCCCTGGCCTCGGCGGGTGCCGGGCGCCGCCCGGCCAGAGCCCTTCCCCCGCTTCCGGTACAATGTCGGGCCCGTTTCCCAACTACGGTTCCCCGGACATGATGGTCCTCGAGGGCGCGCCCGCCCTGTCGCCGTTCCGCCGCGAACGTCTTGAATCCCGCCTGCAGTCCATCGCTCCCTCCCTGCGCATCAGCGGTGCCTGGCACGTCTACTTCGTGCAGCCCGAAGGCAGCGCCGCCCCCGACCTGACCACCCTGTGCCGCATCCTCGAAGCTGCGCCGCAGGCCGAGGCCGTGGCCGACGGCGCGGTCAGCCGCATCGTGGTGCCGCGCCTGGGCACGCTGTCGCCGTGGTCGAGCAAGGCCACCGAACTGGTCCGCGGTGCGGGCCAGCCGGTCAGCCGGGTCGAGCGTGGCCTGCGTATCGATGTGCAGGGCTGGCCGGCCGATGCCGCCGCCCAGCAGGCGCTGGTCAAGGCGCTGCACGACCCGATGACGCAGTCGGTGCTGGAGACCGTGGCAGAAGGCCAGGCGCTGTTCTCGGCACCGGCCCGCGGTGAACTGGAACGCGTGCCGGTGGACCAGCTGGAGGCCGCCAACCAGCGCCTCGGCCTGGCCATGGCCCAGGACGAGATCGACTACCTGCGCGAACGCTTCACCGCGCTGGGCCGCTCGCCGTCGGACGTCGAACTGATGATGTTCGCGCAGGCCAATTCCGAGCACTGCCGCCACAAGATCTTCAACGCCAGCTGGACCATCGACGGCCAGGAACAGGACCGCTCGCTGTTCCGGATGATCAAGAACACCCACCAGCAGACCCCGCAGCACACGCTCAGCGCGTACAGCGACAATGCGGCGGTGATCGAAGGCCATCCGGCCTCGCGCTACCGCCCGGATCCGGCCAGCGGCGAATACCGCCGCGAGCCGCAGGTGCCCAGCGCGTTCCAGATCAAGGTGGAAACGCACAACCATCCGACCGCGATCGCGCCGTTCCCGGGCGCATCGACCGGTAACGGTGGCGAGATCCGCGACGAAGGTGCGACCGGCCGCGGCGGCAAGCCGAAGGCCGGCCTGTCCGGTTTCTCGGTCTCGCACCTGCGCATTCCCGAGCTGCCGCAGCCGTGGGAAGCGCCGCGCGCGCTGAACCCGCGCATGGCACCTGCACTGGAAATCATGACCGACGGCCCGCTTGGTGGCGCCGCGTTCAACAACGAATTCGGCCGCCCGAACCTGCTCGGCTACTTCCGCAGCTTCGAGCTGCCCGAAGGTGCTGACCTGGTGCGCGCCTACGACAAGCCGATCATGCTGGCCGGTGGCCTCGGCGCCATCGATCGCATCCAGGTCGAGAAGATCCCGCTGCAGGCCGGTGATGCGGTCATCGTGCTGGGTGGCCCGGCGATGCTGATCGGCCTGGGCGGCGGCGCCGCCAGTTCGGTGGCCTCCGGCGAGAGCGCCGAGGACCTGGACTTCGCCAGCGTGCAGCGCGACAACCCGGAAATGGAACGCCGCTGCCAGGAGGTCATCGACCGCTGCGTGGCGATGGGTGCCAACAACCCGATCAAGTTCTTCCACGACGTCGGTGCCGGTGGCCTGTCCAATGCCATTCCCGAACTGCTGCACGACTCCAAGGTCGGCGGTGTCATCGACCTGGGCAAGGTGCCCACCGATGATCCGTCGCTGTCGCCGATGCAGCTGTGGTGCAACGAGTCGCAGGAACGCTACGTGCTTGGTGTCGCGCAGGAGCGCCTGGCCGAATTCGCCGCGCTGTGCGCGCGCGAGCGCTGCCCGTTCGCCGCGGTCGGCGTGGCCACCGCCGAGGAACACCTGGTGGTGGCCTACGGTGCGGTGCCGGGTCACACCCCGGCCGATGCGCCGATCGACCTGCCGATGGACGTGCTGTTCGGCAAGCCGCCGAAGATGCATCGCGACACCGCGCACCCGCCGGCGCCGCGCTGGCCGGCGCTGAAGACCGGTGGCCTGGACCTGCACGAGGCCGGCCTGCGCGTGCTTGCGCACCCCACGGTGGCCTCGAAGAACTTCCTGGTCACCATCGGTGACCGCAGCGTCGGCGGCCTGACCGCGCGCGAACAGATGGTCGGCCCGTGGCAGCTGCCGGTGGCCGACGTGGCGATCACCCTGGCCGACTTCGATGGCGTGTCCGGCGAAGCGATGTCGATCGGTGAGCGCACCCCGCTGGCCCTGCTTGATGCGGCCGCTTCGGCGCGCATGGCGGTGGGTGAAGCGCTGACCAACCTGTGTGCGGCGCCGGTCGACGCACTGGATGAAATCAAGCTGTCGGCGAACTGGATGGCCGCCGCCGGTCACCCGGGCGAAGACGCGCTGCTGTACGACGCGGTGAAGGCGGTGGGCATGGAGCTGTGCCCGCAGCTGGATATCAGCATTCCGGTCGGCAAGGACTCGCTGTCGATGCAGGCGCAGTGGCACGACCAGGGCGAAGCACACAAGAGCGTGTCGCCGGTGTCGCTGGTGATCTCGGCGTTCGCGCCGGTCGCCGACGTGCGCCAGCAGCTGACCCCGCTGCTCGACCGCGACGTGGAAAGCGAGCTGTGGCTGATCGGCCTCGGCGCCGGCAAGCAGCGCCTGGGCGGTTCGATCCTGGCCCAGGTGCATGCCGACCACGGCGATCTGCCGGCCTTCGCCGGTGCCGCCCCGGACCTGGACGATCCGCAGCGCCTGCGTGGCTTCTTCGAACTGATCCGCGATGCGCGCCAGTCCGGCCTGCTGCTGGCCTACCACGACCGCAGCGACGGTGGTGCCTTCGCTGCGCTGTGCGAAATGGCCTTCACCTCGCGCCTGGGCCTGGACATCACCCTCGATGCCTGGGGCGATGATCCGTTCCGCAGCCTGTTCAATGAAGAACTGGGCGCAGTGGTGCAGATCGCGCGCGAGGACCGCGCCGCGTTCGCCGATCTGGTCGAGCGCCACGCACTGACCGAATGCGCGCAGCGCATTGCCAAGCCGACCACCGCGCCGGTGGTGCGCGTGTCGCTGGGCGGCGAGAACCTGGCCGAATGGCGCTGGGATGCGCTGTTCGATGCCTGGTGGTCGGTCACCCACGCGATGCAGAAGCGCCGCGACAACCCGGCCAATGCCGATGCCGAGCGTGAAATCGCCCGCGCCTTCAACGCACCGGGCCTGAAGCCGAAGCTCAGCTTCGACCTCAACGAAGATGTCGCCGCGCCGTTCATCAGTACCGGTGCGCGTCCGCGCGTGGCGGTGCTGCGCGAGCAGGGCGTCAACGGCCAGATTGAAATGGCCAACGCCTTCGAACGTGCAGGCTTCCGCGCCTTTGACGTGCATATGAGCGACCTGATCGAAGGCCGCGTGGCGCTGCAGGACTTCACCGGCGTGGTCGCCTGCGGCGGCTTCAGCTATGGCGACGTGCTCGGTGCCGGCCGTGGCTGGGCCACCTCGATCCTGGAGCGCAGCGCGCTGCGTGATGCGTTCGCCGCGTTCTTCGCCCGCGAAGACAGCTTCGCGCTGGGCGTGTGCAACGGCTGCCAGATGATGAGCCAGCTGAAGAACATCATCCCCGGTGCCGAGCACTGGCCGCAGTTCCGCCGCAATGCCAGCGAGCAGTTCGAAGCCCGCACCGCGCTGCTGGAAGTGGTGGAGTCGCCGTCGATCCTGCTGCGCGGCATGGCCGGTTCGCGCCTGCAGGTGGCGGTGGCGCATGGCGAAGGCCAGGCGGTGTTCGACAACGCCGTCGACCAGGCCGCGGCCCGTGTCTCGCTGCGCTACATCGATGGCCACGGCAACGTTGCCAGCCAGTACCCGCTGAACCCGAACGGCTCGCCGGACGGCATCACCGGCCTGACCAGCAGCGATGGCCGCGTCACCATCATGATGCCGCACCCGGAGCGCACCCCGCGCGCGCTCAACCTGAGCTGGGCGCCGGCCGAATGGCAGGGTGATTCGCCGTGGATGCGCATGTTCCGCAACGCGCGGGTGTGGTGCGGCTGACGGCGCAACCGTCGCGCACGCCACAATGCGATGAGGTACGGAAAACCCGGCAGGCGACTGTCGGGTTTTTCTTTGGAAGGGCAGAAATACCTGCCGCAACCATCAGTTACATGCGTTTACAGGGCGCCGGTGGTTCGTCACTCAGATCTAACAAAATCGCTTTATAAACAGGTGAAATAGTGAACTGCTTCACGGCAATAGGATTTGCCGTGTCAAAGTCTTGACGATCTGGAAAGTTGCCGTTAACACTTGAAGCCCGTTACAGAATCATTCATTTCGCAGTAACCGGTTGGCGCACGCGCTCGGTTTTCTGTCGCTGCGCGCCGTTCGGCAATACCCCGCAGTAAATCACGCGAATAAACGCCCCCAGGGGACGTTGGGCCGGAAAGCCCAGCGGTGGCGTTGCTTTGCCCAAAACCAGTCCAATCAGGAGCCGTACCGATGAATCGGATTTATCGCAAGGTCTGGAACAAAGCATTGGGTCAGTTGGTGGTGGCTTCGGAACTGGCCTCCTCCGACAGCAGCAGCGGTGGGGTCGTCGACCAGCGCCGCGATGCGACACGAGCCACGCCCGCATTGCTGGCAGTGGCGCTGGGCCTGGTATTGGGATTGGGCATGAGCGGCACCGCCGCGGCACAGTCGGTGCAGATCGGCGGCAGCGCCACCTGCGTCGCATTCAGCGGTAAGCTGCTGGAAAAGTGCCTGATCGAAGGCTCGGCCACGGCCAAGGGCAGCAACGCCGTGGCGATCGGCAGCAACAGCAACGCCAGTGCGGCCAACAGCGTGGCGCTGGGCGCCGGTTCGAAGGCCACGCGGGCCAACACGGTGTCCGTCGGTGATGCCGGCAAGGAACGGCAGATCACCAATGTCGCCGCAGGCGCCCAGGCGACCGACGCGGTGAACAAGGCGCAGCTCGATGCGCAGGCACGGGCCACGCAGGCCGCGATTGCCGACGTTGCAGCAGACGGCAGCCGCTATTTCAAGGCCGACGGCGCAGGTGATGACAGCGACGCGGCGAAGATCGACGGGCAGGGCGCATTGGCGGCCGGTGCCGGTGCGCAGTCGCTGGCCAACGCCACCACCGCCATCGGCACCCAGGCCATCGCCGCCGGCATCGGTGCCAGCGCGTTCGGCCAGGGCGCATTGGCCATTGGCGATGCCAGCGTCGTGGTCGGGCAGAGCGCTGCGGCCTTCGGCCTGGGCGATACCGCCGTGGGTGCCAGTGCCTATGCGGCCAGCGAGAACGGCGCGGCCACCGCGCTCGGCGCGTTGTCCGAAGCCACCGCTGATGGGGCCACCGCTGTCGGTGGCGGTACCGTGGCGATGGGCCCGGGCAGTACCGCGCTGGGCCGTGGCGCGACGGCCGCCAACGAAGCATCGATTGCAGTCGGCGCGTTCAGCACCGCCGTCGGTGAATACAGCACCGCGCTGGGCTCCAATTCGGCGGCGGTGGCCACCGGCAGCGTGGCGCTGGGCGCCGGCTCGCTGGCCGACCGTGTCGATACGGTGTCCGTTGGCGCCGCCGCGTATGGCCTGACCCGGCAGATCACCAGCGTGGCTGCCGGTACTGAAGACACCGATGCCGTCAACGTGGGCCAGCTGAAGGACGTGGCCGCCGTGGCCGATGCCACCGCCAAGCGCTTCCAGGCCAACGGCAGCAGCAACAGCGATGCCGGTGCGCTTGCCGAGGGTGACGAGGCGCTGGCCGCAGGCGAAGCGGCCAACGCGATCGGCAAGGGCGCCACCGCCGTGGGTGCCGGAGCCACGGCCGTCGCGCAGAACGCCACCGCCGTCGGCAACAATGCACTGGCCTCGGGCCAGAACAGCGCAGCGTTCGGCAACAACGCACAGGCCAATGGCCCGGGCAGCGTTGCCGTCGGCGGTGCAGCGGTCGATGCCGATGGCAATCCGCTGATCACCAGTGGCGGTGTGCCGGTGGAAACCGGCGCCACCAGTGCCGGTGTCGGTGGTACTGCCGTGGGTGCCAGTGCCGATGCCGGTGGTTTCGCCGCGTCGGCCTATGGCGTGGGCGCCTATGCCGCCGGTGCGCAGTCGTCCGCGTTCGGCGCAGTTGCCAATGCCATCGGTGACTACTCCACCGCGCTGGGCACGCAGAGCAACGCCACCGGCACCAGCAGCGTGGCCATCGGTGGCCCGGCCGACCTGATTCCCGGCCTGGGCTTCTTCGTGCAGACCCAGGCCAGTGGCGAAGCCGCAACCGCAGTCGGTGCCGGCGCCATCGCCAGCGGCGATCGTGCGGTGGCCAACGGCAGCCTGACCGAAGCCTCCGGCGCCGAAGCGACCGCGGTGGGCTACTTCGCCTATGCGCCCGGTGAGAATGCCAGCGCGCTTGGTGCGCAGACCTGGGCCAGCGGCGCGCAGAGCACGGCGGTGGGCTACTACGCCACTGCACGGGGCGCCAACAGTGTTGCACTCGGTGCGAACTCCGAAGCGGTGCGCGCCAACAGCGTGGCGGTGGGCAGTGCCGGCAACGAACGGCAGATCACCAGCGTTGCTGCCGGCAGCGAAGCCACCGATGCGGTGAACAAGGCGCAGCTGGACGCCGTGGCCAGCACCGCCGACAGCACGGCGCGCTTCTTCCAGGCGCAGCCGGAAGCGGGCAGCGATGCCGGCGCACTGGCCGAAGGTGAAGGCGCGGTTGCGGCCGGTTCGTCGAGCAATGCGATCGGTGCCGGCGCGGTTGCACAGGGCGCTGCAGCCTCGGCGATCGGTGATGACAGTGTGGCGGTCGGCCGCAACAGCAACGCCACCGGCAAGGGCGGCGTGGCGATCGGTGGCCTCGGCCAGGCCTACGACGAGTACAACCAGCCGATCATCGGTGCCGACGGCACGGCGCAGCAGGTGGGTACCACCGCCGTTGCCGACGGCACGGCGGTCGGCAGCGGTGCACAGGCCACCGGAGCCGCCAGCAGTGCGTTCGGCAACGCCGCCAGGGCCAGTGGTGACAACAGTTTCGCCGCGGGCGGCAAGTCGCGCGCGACCGGCGCCTATGCGGTGGCGGTGGGCGACAGTGCGTTTGCCAGTAGCGACGACAGCACCGCTGTCGGCGGCTACAGCTGGGCCACGGCCAGCGGCGCCAGCGCCTTCGGTTCAGGGGCATGGGCCACCGCCACCAATGCATCGGCCTTCGGCAACGCAGCCTGGGCCAGCGGCAGCGGTGCAACCTCCATCGGTTACAACAGCTGGGCCAACGGCGCCAGTTCCACTGCGGTAGGTCGCGGCGCCTTCGGCTATGGTGACAACAGCGTAGCGCTGGGCTTCCAGGCGCTGGGCAACAGCCTCAACAGCATCGCCATCGGCACCAACACGGTGGCCGGCGGTGAGAGTGCGATCGCGCTCGGCGCCGGCAGCAATGCCAGCGCCAGCAATGCCGTCGCGCTGGGCGCCGGTTCTGTAGCCAACCGTGCACGCACGGTGTCGGTCGGCAGCGCCGGCAACGAACGCCAGGTCACCAACGTGGCTGCTGGCACGCAGGCCACCGATGCAGTGAACAAGGCGCAGCTGGATGCGGTGGCGAGCACCGCCAGCACCACCAGCCGCTTCTTCCAGGCCAGCGGCAACGGCGACGATGTGGCCGGTGCGCTGGTGGAGGGGGACAACGCGCTGGCGGCGGGCGACGCGGCCAACGCCATCGGCAATGGCGCCACCGCGCTGGGCAGCGGCGCCAATGCGCTGGCCAACAATGCGCAGGCGATTGGCTTCAATGCACTGGCGACCGCGGCCAACGCCAGCGCGGTGGGTGCCAACGCACAGGCCACCGGCGAGTACGCCACCGCGCAAGGTGCGGAAAGCGAGGCCAGCGGCGAGCAGAGCGCCGCCTTCGGTGCCGCCAGCATCGCCAGCGGCGCCGGCAGCACGGCTACCGGCGTGCTGTCCGAAGCGTCCGGTGAAGAAGCCGTGGCCGTGGGCTACTTCAGCAATGCCAGTGGCGATGCGGCGACCGCCGTGGGCAGCGAAAGCGTGGCCAGCGGTACCGCATCGGCGGCATTCGGCATCGGCGCCGAGGCCACCGGTGGCTACAGCACCGCCATCGGTGGCTACGCGCAGGCTTCGGCCTTCAATGCCACCGCGTTCGGCAACTTCGCCAATGCCTCCGGTTCCAACAGCGTGGCAGTGGGTGGCGATTCGGAAGCGTCCGGCGCTTACAGCACCGCCACCGGCCAGGGCAGCCTGGCCACCGGCACCAACAGCGTCGCCGTCGGTGGCTCGTTGTTCGGTGTGCTGGCCACCGAGGCCTCGGGCAACTACTCCACCGCGGTGGGTGGTGGCGCCTGGTCGGGTGGCATCAACAGCACCGCGCTGGGCAACGCCGCCGAATCGCGCGGCGCCAACAGCGTGGCGCTGGGTGCGGACTCGATTGCAGACCGTGACAACACCGTTTCGGTGGGCGGGGGCGGCAACACCCGCCAGATCACCAACGTAGCCGACGGTACGCAGGGCAACGACGCGGTCAACAAGAACCAGCTCGATGCGGTTGCCGCTGCTGCGGAAAAAACCAGCAGGCAGTTCCAGGCCAGCGGCAATGCCGATGGCGAAACCGGCGCACTGGTCGAGGGCGACAACGCACTGGCGGCCGGTGATGCGGCCAATGCCATCGGCAACGGTGCCACCGCACTCGGCAGCGGTGCCAATGCGCTGGCTGCCAATGCCACGGCAGTCGGTATCGATGCGCTGGCCACCGGCAACAACGCAGCGGCGCTGGGCAGTACCGCACAGGCCACCGGTGAAGACAGCCTGGCCCTGGGCAGTGGCGCCAGCGCCAGCGAGCTGGGTGCCAGCGCTACCGGCGCACGCGCTCAGGCCAGTGGTGCGTACAGCACTGCAACCGGCACCGAGTCCAATGCCAGTGGCACGCAGGCATTGGCCAGTGGCTTCCGCAGCGCTGCCTCCGCCGATGGCACCACCGCTGTCGGCGGCTACGCCGAAGCCAGCGGCCGCCTCGGTACTGCGCTGGGCTACGGATCTGCGGCCAGTGGTGCCAACACTACGGCGGTCGGCTTCGGCGCGGCCGCGGCCGGTACCGGCGCGGTGGCCGTGGGCCAGTCCAGCGAGGCCAGTGGCGAGGAGAGCGTCGCCATTGGTGGAAGTACCTTCTTCGGCCTGATCCCGTCGCGTGCCAGCGGTACTGGCGCTGCGGCATTCGGCGCAGGTGCGTGGGCCACCGAAGACTACGCCACCGCCATCGGCTGGAATTCGTGGGCAGCCGGCAGCAGTTCCACCGCACTGGGTGCCAACGCCACCGCCAACGGCAGCAACAGCGTCGCTCTCGGTGCGGGCTCCAAGGCGGACCGCGACAACACCGTTGCCGTCGGCAAGGCCGGTGGCGAACGCCAGGTGACCCATGTTGCCGCCGGCACAGAAGCTACCGACGCGGTGAACAAGGGCCAGCTGGATGCAGTGGCCACGGTTGCCGACAAGACCAGCCGCCAGTTCCAGGCCAGTGGCAACGCCGATGGCGAGGCCGGCGCACTGGTCGACGGTGACAACGCCCTGGCCGCCGGCAATGCAGCCAACGCCATCGGCAACGGCGCTACCGCGCTGGGCAGCGGTGCCAACGCGATGGCCGCCAATGCCACCGCAGTCGGCTTCGATTCACTTGCTACCGGCAACAACGCCGCAGCGCTGGGCAATGCGGCACAGGCCAGTGGCGTCGACAGCGTGGCGGTGGGCAGTGGTGCCAGCGCCAGCGAACTCGGCGCCAGTGCCAGCGGTGCCGGTGCCCAGGCCAAGGGCGCCTACAGCACCGCCAGCGGCGCGCAGGCCACCGCCAGCGGCACGCAGTCGCAGGCCAGCGGCTTCCGCGCCAATGCGTCGGCCGATGGCGCCTCGGCACTGGGCAGCTATGCCGAAGCCAGTGGTCGTCTGGGTACGGCAGTCGGCTACGGCAGCAAGGCCACCGGTGCGAATGCCACTGCGGTGGGTGTCAGTGCCAACGCCACGGCGGCCGGCAGCATCGCACTGGGTGCCGGCTCGGTGGCCGATCGTGCCAACACCGTGTCGGTCGGCAGTGTCAGCACCGATCGACAGATCACCCGGGTCGCTGCGGGTACCGAGCGTACCGATGCGGTCAACCGCGGCCAG
Organism: Stenotrophomonas sp. Sm6012; assembly: GCF_030985895.1. NCBI lineage: Bacteria > Pseudomonadati > Pseudomonadota > Gammaproteobacteria > Lysobacterales > Lysobacteraceae > Stenotrophomonas > Stenotrophomonas sp. Sm6012. The sequence continues at coordinate 10,211 of NZ_JAPTFX010000062.1, forward strand.
CTCGATGCAGTGGCGGCGACCGCCGACGGCACCGCGCGCTACCTCAAGGCCACCGGCAGTGGTACCGCCAGTGCCAGCGGCAGCGATGCCACGGCCATCGGTTCGGCGGCCAGTGCCAGTGGCGCACGCAGCAACGCCGTGGGCGCCAACGCGATGGCGATCGGCAATGGCGCGCTGGCACTGGGTAACAGCGCTGGTGCATCCGGTGCCAACTCGGTGGCGCTGGGTGCAGGGTCACGTGCACTTGATGCCAACGTGGTCTCGGTCGGCGGTGGCAATGGCACCGATGGCCCGGCAACGCGCCGCATCGTCAACGTGGCTGATGGCCGCATCGGTGCAGGCAGCACCGACGCGGTCACCGGCTCGCAGCTCAACGTCACCAACCAGCGTGTCGGGGCGGTGGAGACCCGCGTGGGCGATTTCGATTCGCGCATCGCCACGGTTGAAACCACCGCAGCCAGCGCGGTCAGCTACGACGATGCCAGCCGTGACCGCCTGACCCTGTCCGGCTTCCAGGGCACCACCCTGGACAATGTCGGCGCGGGCAGCATCGCCGCCGGCAGCCGCCAGGCCATCAATGGTGGCCAGCTGTTCCAGTCGCTCAGCGATGCCGCCAGCTTCCTCGGTGGCGGTGCCAGCGTCGGCATGCAGGGCGTGTTCGTGGCGCCGAACTACGTGATCCAGGGCGCCACCTACAGCAATGTCGGCGATGCACTGGGCGCGCTGGATCGCAAGGTCAGCGAAATCGACCGTCGCACCGCCGGTGGCACACGCGCCGGGACCGCCAGCCTGCGCGCGATGAGTGCGCCGCTGGAGGACGGTGCACAGACCAGTGTCGCCGATGCACGGGTGACGGCGGACGCAGCACCGACCAGCACCGCGCGCGTGCAGGGCACGCCGACCGCGGCTGCGGCGGGTGCCGGCATTCCGGTGGGCACACCGGCGAGCGGTTTCAATGCGGTTGCCATGGGAGACGGCGCCGTTGCCAGTGGTGCCTCGTCCACCGCCATCGGCCAGGGTGCCAATGCCAGCGCAGCGAACGCGGTGGCGCTGGGCCAGGGCTCGGTCGCCGACCGCGCCAACACGGTGTCGGTGGGCAGCGAAGGCAACGAGCGCCAGGTCACCAACGTGGCGGCCGGTACCACGGCCACCGACGCGGTCAACAAGGGCCAGCTCGACCGTGGCATGGCCACCGCCAACAGCTACACCGACAGCCGCGTCCAGGCCGTCGCCGACAGCTTCGATGTGTTCAAGGGCGAAATCGATGGGCGCCTGCGTCACATGGACCGCCGCATCGACCGTCAGGGCGCGATGAGTGCCGCGATGCTCAACATGGCCACCAGCGCGGCCGGTATCCGCACCCAGAACCGGGTCGGCGTCGGCATCGGCTTCCAGGGGGGTGAATCGGCACTGTCGCTGGGTTACCAGCGTGCGATCAGCGATCGCGCCACGGTCACCTTCGGCGGTGCCTTCAGCAGCGATGACAGCTCGGTCGGCGTCGGTGCCGGCTTCGGCTGGTAGCCCGCTCCATTGCGCCGGCGGCCACCCACGCCGGCGCAGCACCTGCAGTGAGGGCCTGGGGGGAGGTCACGGCAATCCCGGCTGGGCCGGCCGGGAGTCGTCAAGGAATGATGGCCGCAGTGTTGGTTCGATCCATGACCCAGAAGAGGAATTTCGACGTGATCAAGAAGCAGAACCTTCGCATCAATGTGCTTGCCGCCGCCGTGCTGTCGATGACGGCCGTCGGTGCCGTCCACGCCGCCGGGTTGCCGACCCGTGAGCCGGTGCGCCAGGCCAGCACCGCCCAACCGGGGGCCGAGCGCATCATCGTCAAGTACCGGGCCGGGGCTGCCGCCGCCAGCGACCGCTCGGCCAAGTTGTCCACCGTGCAGTCGGCGCTGACCCGTGCCAGCCTGTCCGGCGGCACCTCCCGCGCCAGCACGCTCGGCCCGCAGGTGGTGCGCAGGCTCGCCACCGGCGCGGACCTGATCCGCGTGCAGGGCCGCCTGGCCCCGGCCGAACTGCAGCGCGTGCTGAAGGAACTGCAGGCCGATCCGTCGGTGCAGTACGCCGAAGCGGACGTGAAGCTGCGCCGCACCGAGCTGCGTGCCGGCGACGTGCAGCCGGCACTGGTGCCGAACGATCCCTTCTACCAGCAGAACCAGTGGCACCTGCACAACGCGGTCGGCGGCATCAACGCCCCGGCGGCGTGGGACGTTTCGCAGGGCGAGGGCATCGTGGTGGCGGTGATCGACACCGGCATCCTGCCGCAGCATCCGGACTTGGTCGGCAACCTGCTGGAAGGCTACGACTTCATCAGCGACGCGGAGACCTCGCGCCGCCCGACCAATGATCGCGTACCCGGTGCGCAGGACTATGGCGACTGGGTCGAAAACGATAACGAGTGTTACAACGGCTCGCTGGCCGAGGACAGTTCCTGGCACGGCACGCACGTCGCCGGCACCGTGGCCGAGCAGACCAACAACGGCGTCGGCATGGCCGGTGTCGCCTACAAGGCCAAGGTGCTGCCGGTGCGCGTGCTGGGCAAGTGTGGCGGTTACCTGTCCGACATCGCCGATGCCGTGGTGTGGGCATCCGGTGGCACCGTATCGGGCATCCCGGCCAACACCAACCCGGCCGAGATCATCAACATGAGCCTGGGCGGCAGCGGCGCCTGCGGCAGCACCTATCAGGACGCGATCAACGGCGCCATCTCGCGCGGTACCACGGTGGTGGTGGCCGCCGGCAACGAGACCGACAACGCATCCAAGTACCGGCCGGCCAGCTGCGAAGGCGTGGTGACCGTGGGCGCGACCCGCATCACCGGCGGCATCACCTATTACTCGAACTACGGCACCCGCGTGGACCTGTCCGGTCCGGGTGGCGGCGGCAGTGTCGACGGCAACCCGGGGGGCTACATCTGGCAGACCGGTTCCAATGCAGCGACCACGCCGGAGTCGGGCACGCCGGGCTACATGGGGATGGGCGGTACCTCGATGGCGTCGCCGCATGTGGCAGCCGTTGCCGCACTGGTGCAGAGCGCGCTGATCGCCAAGGGCAAGGATCCGCTGACCCCGGCCGCGATGCGCACCCTGCTGAAGGAAACCGCGCGTCCGTTCCCGGTCGCCATTCCGGCAGCGACCCCGATCGGTACCGGCATCCTTGACGCCAAGGCTGCGCTGGCCAAGGCACTGGAAGAACCGTGCACCGAAAACTGCGGGCCGGTGGCGACGCCTTTGACCAACAAGGCGGCGGTGGGTGGCCTGAACGGCGCTGCCGCCAGCAGCAGGCTGTACAGCTTCGAGGCCGTGGCTGGCAAGCAGCTCAGCGTGATCACCTACGGCGGTACCGGCAACGTCTCGGTCTACCTGGCGCAGGGCCGCGAGCCGAGTGCCACCGACAACGATGCGCGTTCGACCCGCCCGGGCACCTCGGAAACGGTGCGGGTGACGGCACCGACCGCCGGCACCTATTACATCAAGGTGGTAGGCGAGGCGGCCTACAACGGCGTGAGCATCCTTGCCACGCAGTAAATACCTGCCGACGTAGTTGAATGGCCGAGGCCCGTCACCCTGTGTGACGGGCTTCGTCTTTTTACGAAAGGTGGCCGAGGGGCGGCGGAAATCACGGCTTAACTGCTAAAGTCGGAGCGATTGACAGGAGAGTCACGTGAACGCGCTCGCCGCAACCGTTACCGACGACGCCGAAGGCCGCATCCTGGATGCGCTGCTGGCGCGTGGCCGGCTCAAGGAAGGGGACCTGGCGCGCGCGCGGCCGCTGCATGCCGAGGCCGGCGGCAGCCTGCTCGGCCTGCTGGTGCGGTTGGGGCTGGTTTCCGAGCGCGATCAGGCGCAGGCCAGCGCCGAGGTGCTGGGCCTGCCGCTGCTGGAGGGCAAGCAGGTACCCGAAGCCCCGCCGCAGGCGCTGGCCGAAGGCCTGCCGCTGTCGCTGCGTTTCCTCAAGCAGTTCCACGTATGCCCGCTGGAATTGAATGAACAGGGCGTCCGGCTGTGGCTGGCCGACGCCCACGACGCCTACCCGCAGCAGGCCGTGCAGCTGGCGCTGGGGGTTCCGGTGACGCCGGTGCTGGGCATGCGCGCGGAGATCGACGATCTGGTCGAACGCTGGTTCGGCCAGGGCCGCAGTGCGATGGGCGCGATCGTGGAAACCGCCGACGGCGAGGGCGGTGCGGTCGACGACATCGAGCACCTGCGCGATCTTGCCTCGGAAGCGCCGGTGATCCGCCTGGTCAACCTGGTGATCCAGCGTGCGGTGGAACTGCGCGCCTCGGACATCCACGTCGAACCCTTCGAAAGCCGGCTCAAGGTGCGTTACCGCGTCGATGGCGTGCTGGTGGAGGGCGAAAGCCCGCCGGCCAACCTGACCGCGGCGGTGATCAGCCGCATCAAGATCATGGCCCGGCTCAACATCGCCGAACGCCGCCTGCCGCAGGACGGCCGCATCATGCTGCGCGTGCAGGGCAAGGAACTGGACCTGCGCGTGAGCACCGTACCCACCGCGCATGGCGAGAGCGTGGTGATGCGACTGCTGGACCGCGAAACGGTGGTATTCGATTTCCATCGGCTCGGCTTTACCGACGCCTTCCTGCCGCAGTTCCGCAAGGTGCTGGAACAACCGCACGGCATCCTGCTGGTCACCGGCCCGACCGGTTCAGGCAAGACCACCACGCTGTACACCGCGCTCAGCCAGCTCAACACCGCCGACGTCAAGATCATCACCGTCGAAGACCCGGTCGAGTACCAGATCGAGGGCATCAACCAGATCCAGGCCAAGCCGCAGATCGGGCTGGATTTCGCCAACGCCCTGCGCAGCATCGTGCGCCAGGACCCGGACATCATCATGATCGGCGAAATGCGCGACCTGGAAACCGCGCGCATCGCCATCCAGTCGGCGCTGACCGGCCACCTGGTGCTGTCCACCCTGCACACCAACAATGCGGCCGGCGGCATCACCCGCCTGCTCGACATGGGCGTGGAAGATTACCTGCTCACCTCCACCATCAACGGCATCCTGGCCCAGCGCCTGGTGCGCCGGCTGGAGCCGACCCACGCCGAGCGCTACGCAGCCTCGCCGGAAGAGATCGAACGCTTCGAGCTGCGCCGCCTGCAGCCCGAAGGCCCGATCCACCTGTTCCGCCCCAGGCCCTCGGCGCTGGCGCCGACCGGCTACCTCGGCCGCACCACCATCATGGAATTCCTGGTGATGAACGATGCGCTGCGGCGGGCGGTGATGCGCCGTGATGGCATGGGCGAGATCGAGCGCATCGCGCGCGAAGCCGGCATGCGCACCATGTACGAAGATGGCCTGTCCAAGGCGCTGAGCGGGCAGACCACCATCGAGGAAGTGCTGCGCGTGACCGAGGAAAGCTGATGCGCGCAGGACGCCGGGGCTGACATGCCGACCTATCGCTACAGGGCACTCAATCCGCACGGCGAGATCTTCGACGGGCAGATGGAAGCGGCCAGCGAGGCCGAACTGGTCGCGCGCCTGCAGGACCAGGGCCACCTGCCGATGGAAACGCAGTTGGCCGATGGTGGCGCGATCGGCGGCAGCAGCTGGCGCAACCTGCTGCGCCAGCGCCCGCTGCAGGGCGCCGCGCTGCTGCAGTTCACCCAGCAGCTGGCGACCCTGCTCGGTGCCGGCCAGCCGCTGGACCGCGCGCTGTCGATCCTGCTCGGGTTGCCCGAGGATGAACGATCGCGTCGCGCCATCACCGACATCCGCGACGTGGTGCGCGGCGGTGCGCCGCTGTCCACCGCGCTGGAACGCCAGCACGGCCTGTTTTCGCGCCTGTACGTGAACATGGTGCGTGCCGGCGAAGCCGGCGGCAGCCTGCATGAAACCCTGCAGCGCCTGGCCGATTACCTGGAACGCAGCCGCGCGCTGCAGGGCAAGGTGATCAACGCGCTGGTCTATCCTGCGATCCTGCTGGTGGTGGTGGGCGGCGCGCTGCTGTTCCTGCTTGGCTACGTGGTGCCGCAGTTCGCGCAGATGTACGAAAGCCTGGACGTGGCGCTGCCGTGGTTCACCAACGCGGTGCTGCAACTGGGCTTGTTCGTGCGCGACTGGTGGGTACTGCTGCTGGTGGTGCCGGCCGTGCTGGCGCTGTTCTTTGAACGCAAGGCACGGCAACCGGCCTTCCGCTTGGCCTTGGATGGCTGGCTGCTGCAGCGGCGTGGCATCGGCCGCCTGCTGGGTGAACTGGAAACCGCACGGCTTGCGCGCACGCTGGGCACGCTGCTGCGCAATGGCGTGCCGCTGCTCGGTGCGCTGGGCATTGCCCGCAACGTGCTGGGCAACCGTGCGCTGGCCGCCGATGTCGAGGCGGCTGCCGATGAAGTGAAGAACGGTACCGGCCTGTCGCTGGCGCTGTCACGCGGCAAGCGCTTCCCGCGCCTGGCCCTGCAGATGATCCAGGTCGGCGAGGAATCCGGTGCGCTCGATACCATGCTGCTGAAGGCCGCCGATACGTTTGAACAGGACAGCGCCCGGCGCATCGACCGCCTGCTGGCGGCGATGGTGCCGGCGATCACCCTGGTGCTGGCCTCGGTGGTCGGTGCGGTGATCGTGGCGGTGCTGGTGCCGCTTTATGACCTGACCAATGCCATCGGTTGACGATGGATCCCTACGCAACCCCGACACTCCGCAACCGAAAGGACCGACCATGATTGCTTCCCGTCGACCGATCCGCCTTTCCTTCACCGCCGCGCGCAACCAGTCGGGCATGAGCCTGCTGGAAATCATCATCGTCATCGTGCTGATCGGCGCGGTGCTGACCCTGGTCGCCAGCCGCGTGCTCGGCGGCGCCGATCGCGGCAAGGCCAACATCGCCAAGGCCCAGGTGCAGACCGTCGCGTCCAAGATCGACAATTACCAGATCGACACCGGCAAGCTGCCGGGCTCGCTCAACGACCTGGTGACCGCACCGGCCGGCGTCGGCGGCTGGCTGGGGCCGTATGCCAAGCCGGCCGACCTGAACGACCCGTGGGGCCACGCGCTGGAATACCGCGCGCCGGGCGAAGGCCAGCCCTACGAACTGGTCAGCCTGGGCAAGGACGGCAAGGCCGGCGGCAGCAGCGTCGACGCTGACATCCGCTACCAGCCCTGATCCTGCATGACGTATTTCCTGCCGCGCCGGCTGCCACGCCCGCGCCTGCACGGCAGGCGCGCTGCGGGACTGTCGCTGCTGGAAATGCTGCTGGTGATCGCGCTGATCGCGGCCATCGGGCTGATCACCGCCGCCGGGCTGTCGCGGGGTTTTTCAGGCATGCAGCTGCGCAGCGCCGGCAAGGACATCGCCAACCAGCTGCGCATGGTGCGCGCGCAGGCGATCGCCCGCGGCGAGCCGCAGCGCTTCGTCATCGAACCGGCGCGACGTCGCTGGGAAGGCGCCAACCAGCGCGTGGGTGAAGTGCCGCCACAGCTGCAGGTGCAGTTCGAAGGCGCCGCGCAGCTGGCCACGGCGCCGGGGCAGGGCGTGATCGAGTTCCATCCGGATGGCGGTTCCAGCGGCGGCCGCATCCGCCTGCAGCGCGACGGCGCCGAATGGCGCATCGATGTCGGCTGGTTGACCGGCGAAGTCCGTTCCGGCCCCTGGCGGGAACAATGAAGCGCAGCGCACGTGGCTTCACCTTGCTGGAAGTGATCATCGCCTTCGCCCTGCTCGGGTTGGCGCTGACCCTGCTGCTGGGAAGTCTCTCCGGTGGTGCGAAACAGGTGCGCGATGCCGAGGTGCGTACGCGTGCGGTGCTGCATGCGCAGTCGCTGCTGGCCGAAGCCGGCGTGGCCTCGCCGTTGCAGGTCGGCAGCCAGCAGGGTGACTGGGAACAGGGGCGCTACCACTGGGAACTGCAGGTGCAGCCGTGGGTGGAGCCGCGAGCCGGCAACCAGGCGCAAACGCAGGCGCCGGGAATGCCGTGGCTGGCCGAACTGCAGCTGCAGGTGCGTTGGGGCGACAGCGAACGCGAGCAGCTTCGCTGGCGCAGCCTGCGCCTGTTGCCGCCGGACCTGGAGAACGCGCGGTGAAGCGCGGCGCCGCAGGCTTCACCCTGGTGGAAGTAATGCTGGCTACGGTACTGCTGGCCGGGGGCCTGGCGCTGGCGTTTGCCAGCGTGCGCTCGGCGATGGCGGTCAGCCAGCGCGGCGAGCAGATCGCCGCCGAGAGCGAGCGCATGCGTGCGGTGGAAGCGCTGTTGCGGCGGCAGCTGTCCGCGGCGCTGCGTACGCCGCTGGAAGCGCCGGACCCTACCCGCGAGCCGATCTTCTTCCAGGGCGAAGAGCAGCGCATGCTGTTCGCCGCTGATCTGCCGGGCTACCTCGGCCGCGGCGGTGCCTACCTGCACGCGTTGCAGGTGGAAGGCCGCAGCGGCCAGCAGCGCCTGCTGCTGGACCTGGTGCTGCTGCAGGAGGGCGAGCACATCGCTGAAAACCCGCCGCGTCCGCCGGAGGTGCTGGTGGACAACCTGAAGTCGGTGCAGCTGCGCTACCGCGGCATCGATGCCAGCACCGGCCAGGTGACCGACTGGATGCCACGCTGGGACGACACGCGGCGCCTGCCGATGCTGGTGGAGATCCAGATCGTGCCGGCCAAGGGCACGCCCTGGCCGGCGCTGGTGGTGGCGCCGCGTGCCGGTGGCAGCGGAGGTGCGCGATGAACCGGGTGCGGGGCGCGGCGCTGGTGCTGGTGCTGTGGCTGATCGCGCTGATGACGGCGCTGGTGGGAGCGTTCGCGCTGAGCGCGCGTGTCGAGCACCTGCAGCAGCAGGTACTCGATGGCGACGCTCGGGGCCAGGAACGCGCGCGCGCGGGCATGGAATATGCGCTGATGCGCCTGTCCGCCGACCCGCAACGGGCACCCTGGCGCGCCGACGGCCGCACCTATCGCTGGCAGTTCGATGACGCCAACATCGAGATCACGGTGCTCGACGAGAACGGCAAGATCAATCTGAACCTGGCGGACGTGGCACTGCTGGAGGCGTTCCTGAAGGCGCTGGGCGAGGAAGACGGCAGTGCCCGGCAGCTGGCCGGCGCCATCGTCGACTGGCGTGACGAAGACAGCCTGCTGCAGCCCGGCGGCGGCGCCGAGGCGCCCGACTACGCCGCGGCGGGGCTGCCGTACGGCCCGCGCAACAAGCGTTTCGAGACACTTGGCGAGCTGCAGCGGGTGCTGGGCATGCGCGGTCCGCTGTACCGGGCCATGCTTCCGCACCTGACCCTGTACAGCCGCCAGTCGCGTCCGGATCCGCAGTTTGCCAGCGCACCGGTGCTGACAGCATTGGGCCTGGATGCGGACACTTTGCTGGCCCAGCGCGCCCAGCAGGAGCGTGACGCCGATTCCGCTGCGGGTGCGTCAACGCTTGCCAGCAGCAGTGGCACCTATAGTATCGAGTCCCGTGTCACCGACGGCAGTGGACGCCGGTCAGTGCTGCAGGCAGTGGTACGCAATGGCTCGGGCGGGGTTCCCGGGCGGACCTACACAGTGCTTCGCTGGGAGCAGGGAATGACAGCAAAATGACGGCGTGGCAGGACAGTCTGCGACAGGTGCAGGGCCGGATCGGTCCTGGCGCCGGCCGTTTCCTGCGCTGGTGGCGGCAGTCGTTGCTGGCCTGGGTGCCGGTCCGTTGGCAGTGGGCGCTGGGTTGGGCGCAGGCACGCCTGCTGCTGCAGCGTGAGGGCGACCAGCTGCAGGTCTGGCGTGAGGCCGGCGAGCGCCGTGAGTCCGTGGCGCGGCTGCCGTGGCCATTGTCGCCGGCCGAGCTGGACCGGGTCCTGGAAGCGCGCCTGCGCAGCCTGCCGCGCGTGTGGCTGCTGCCGGCCAGCGAGGTGCTGCGTCGCCATCTGCGGTTGCCGGCCGCCGCCGCCGACCGCCTGCGTGCGGTGGTCGGCTTCGAGATCGACCGCCAGACGCCGTTCGAATCCAGCCAGGTCAGCTATGACGTGCGCGAGCTCGGAGCGGCCGGCGAGAGCCAGCTGCAGGTCGAACTGGTGGCCTGGCCGCTGCGCCAGCTGGACGCCTGGCGCGGCAGCGTGGGCCCCTGGGCCGATGCGTTGGCCGGTGTCGATGCCATCGACGTGCAGGGCAACACGCTGCAGGTGAACCTGCTGCCACCCGCGCAGCGCCAGCTGCAGGCCGATCCGATGCGGCGCTGGAACCTGCTGCTGGGCGTGGCTGCCGTGGTGATGCTGGTGCTTGCCGGCCTGCAACTGCTGGACAACCGACGCGCAGCGGCCGACGAACTGCGTGCAGAGGTGGAACGCAGCGCGCGCAGCGCACGCGGCGTCGCCAGTGAACGCGCGCAGCTGCAGGCGCTGATCGACGGTGCCGCGTTCCTGGAAAAGCAGCGCAGCCAGCGCGCAGGCACGGTGGACATCTGGACCGAGTTGACCCGGCGCCTGCCGGAGGGCACCTATCTGGAAAAGCTCGCCATCGAGAACAACAACCTGCAGCTGATCGGGCTCAGCCGCGAGGCCTCGCAGCTGGTGCAGCTGCTGCAGGACGCCCCGCAGTGGCGCAAGGTCAATCTGACCGGTGTACTGCAGGCCGACGGTGCTGCCAGTGGCCGTGATCGTTTCACCATGACCGCAGAGCTGCAGCCGTTGCCGGCGGCGGCCCCGACCCGGGAGGCGGCCGATGCCGATGCCAAGCGCACGCCGTGACCGCTGGCTGGCACTGGCACTGCTGCTGGCAGTGCTGGGCCTGGCCTACCTGCTTCTGGTGCACCCGTGGTTCACCCAGCCCCTGCGCGAGATCGATGCTGATGTCGCGGCGCTGCGCGAGCGCGAGGCGCGCGTGCAGGCGCAGCTGCAGCAGCAGCCGCAGATCGAACAGCGCCTGCGCGCGACCCGCGAAGCGTTGCAGCAGCGCCCTGGTTTCCTGCGCGAAGCCACCGCCGAAGCTGCCGCAGCCGCGCTGGGCGCGAAGCTGCAGGATGCGGTGGCCATGGCCAGCCCCGGCAACCGCAGCTGCACCATCAGCAACCGTACGCCGCTGACCGACAACCGGCGCGATGCCGAGTTCGTGCGCGTCGCCATGCAGGTGCGCCTGCGCTGTGGCGTCGCCGAACTGGCCACGGTGCTGCACAGCCTGGAGACCGGCAGCCCGCGCCTGTTCGTCGACAACCTCAACCTGATCGCGCAACGCTTCCAGCAGTCACCGAACGAATCCGGCCTGGGCCTGGACGTGTCGTTCGAACTGGCCGGTTACCTGCTGCCGGGCGCGGCGACCGATGTGGCCACGCCGGCCCCGGCGGCTGAACCAGCCGCGCAGCCGCAACCACAGCCGTCGCCCGCGGCCGCGGCGCCCGCCACGGCGCCGGCCGAGGGGCAGGAGGTGGCCGATGAAACTTGAGCAGATCAGCCTGCGCACCGGCTTCCTGCTGGCGTTGGCGGGTTGGGCGGCGGCGGTCTGGCTGGCCACCGGCTTCGGCCTTGGCAGCCAGTTGCCCGCAGCCGATGGCGATGCGGATGCAGGGCCGTCGTTGCCGGCGTTGCCGGCCCTGGCCGCCGAGCGCATGGCTAGCGCAGACAGCTACAGCGCGATCAGCGAACGCCCGCTGTTCGCCGAAGACCGCAGGCCGCGGCCCTACCTGCTCGGTGGCAGCGAACCAGCCGCCAGCGCGGCCCTGCGCCTGACCGGCGTGCTGATGACCGGCAATTTCAGCATGGCCACCTTCACCACCGAACAGAACCGCTCGGTGCGGCTGCGCCTCAACGGCGACGCGGTGGATGGCTGGCAGCTGGTGGCGCTGGAACCGCGCCGGGCCACGGTGATCGGCCCCGGTGGCAGCCAGGTGCTGGAGCTGGCCGTGTTCAATGGCCAGGGCGGTGAACCACCAACCGTACTGCGTGGCGCCAACGGTGCGCCACCGGCCGGGGCGATCGTGGCACCGCCGCCGGCCGGTGCCCCGCCCGCGCCGCCCCCGGCTGCGGCAAGTGCGCAGCCACAGCCGCAGCCGGCCGGCAGCGTGCCGCCAGCGGCCGCTACACCGCCTGCCAACAACAACGGCCCCAGCGAAGCGCAGATGCAGGCCATCCGCGAACGCATCCAGGCCCGTCGCCGCCAGCTGCAGCAACAACAGCAGCAACAACCGTCGCCGCCCCCAGGCGATGGCACCAACCGATAGAGTGAATGCATGAGCCTGCGTTTTCTTCCCTGGTCCTTTGCCCTCGCGCTGCTGGTCGGCTGCAGCACCGTGTCCGCGCCGCATGTGCAGCGCAAGGGCAACCTGACATCCACCACCGAGGCCGGACAGGCCGCAGAGGTCGCCGCCGATGCTGCCCGTGATGCCCAGGGGACGCCACAGGCGGTGATCCGTCGCGGCACCGGCACCATGATCAACCGCGAAGCGGCCCGCGCAGCGGCACCGGCACTGCACGGGGCCAGTACCGGCGAGGCGACCTTCAATTTCGAAGGCGAGTCGGTGCATGCGGTGGTCAAGGCCATCCTGGGCGACATGCTGGGCCAGAACTACGTGATCGCACCGGGGGTGCAGGGCACGGTCACCCTGGCCACGCCCAAGCCGGTGTCGCCGGCACAGGCGTTGAACCTGCTGGAAATGGTGCTGGGCTGGAACAACGCGCGCATGGTGTACAGCGGCGGCCGCTACAACATCGTTGCCGCCGACCAGGCGCTGGCCGGAACCGTTGCGCCCAGCACCGCGCCGGCGGCCAGCGCGCGCGGCTTCGAAGTAAGGGTGATCCCGCTGCAGTTCATCTCCGCCAGCGAGATGAAGAAGGTGCTGGAGCCGTATGCGCGGCCCAACGCCATCGTCAACGTCGACAGCGGCCGCAACGTGATCACGCTCGGCGGTACCCGCGCCGAGCTGGAAAACTACATGCGCACGGTCGAGATCTTCGACGTCGACTGGCTGTCGGGCATGTCGGTGGGCGTGTTCCCGATCCAGTCGGGCAAGGCCGAGCAGGTCGCCGCCGACCTGGAAAAGGTGTTCGGCGAGGAGAGCAAGACCCCCAGTGCGGGCATGTTCCGCTTCCTGCCGCTGGAGAATGCCAATGCCGTGCTGGTGATCACCCCGCAGGTGCGCTACCTGGACCAGATCCAGCAGTGGCTGGACCGCATCGACACCGCCGGTGGCAGCGCCCGCCTGTTCTCCTACGAACTGCGCTACATCAAGGCGCGCGACCTGGCCGAACGTCTCGGTGAAGCCTTCGCCAGCAGCGGCAACCGCGGCGGCTCCAGCCCGGCATCGTTGGCGCCCGGCGCGATTCCGTCGCAGCTGGGCAGCGACGGCGACCGTGGCATGGACAGCAGCAACGGCAGCAGCAACTTCGGCTCGACTTCCGGCAGCAGCACCGGGGGCAGCAACAACGGCAGCATGAACCTGCCGCAGCGCCAGTCCGGCAATGTCAGCCTCAGCCTGGAAGTGGAAGGCGACCGCGTGGGCGTGTCGGCGGTGGAGGAAACCAACACCCTGCTGGTGCGCTCGACCCCGCAGGCGTGGCGCTCGATCCGCGAGGTGATCGAGAAGCTGGACGTGATGCCGCTGCAGGTGCACATCGAAGCGCAGGTGGCCGAGGTCGCGCTGACCGGCGACCTGAAGTACGGCGTCAACTGGTTCTTCGACAATGCGGTGCTCGGGCAGAAGCTGACCGGTGCTTTGGGCGGCGTGACCCTGCCGGCCGCAGCCGGCGGTTCCTGGAGCAGCTTCGCGGGCGCGGTGACCGGCGCCGATGGTCTCGGCTGGGCGTTTACCGGCCACAACGGTGCGGCGGTGGTGAGTGCGCTGGACAAGGTCACCGACGTGCGCCTGCTGCAGACGCCTTCGGTGTTCGTGCGCAACAACGCCGAGGCCACGCTCAACGTCGGCGACAAGGTGCCGATCAACACCACCACGGTGAACACCGGCGTGGGCACCAGCAGCTACAGTTCGGTGCAGTACATCGACACCGGCGTGATCCTCAAGGTGCGCCCGCGGGTGACCCGCGATGGCACGGTGTTCCTGGACATCGTCCAGGAAGTGAGCAGTGCCTCGGACGTGCCGGAGACCTGCAACCCGACCGAGCGCAACTGCAACCCGCGCATCTCGACCAAGAAGCTGTCCACCGAAGCGGCGGTACAGAGCGGCGACACCATCATGCTGGCCGGCCTGATCACCGATTCGGCCACCGATGGCAGCAGCGGCATCCCGGGCCTGAGCAAGATTCCGGTGGTCGGTGCGTTGTTCGGGCAGAAGACCCGCACCAGCCGTCGTTCGGAAGTGATCGTGCTGCTGACCCCGACCATCGTCCGCAATGCCCAGGAATCGCGCAACCTGACCGACGAGTACAGCCAGCGCTTCCGGGCGATGGAGCCGCTGAACCAGCCGCGCGCAAAGAAGTAAGGGGTTTACGGCCGGGCGGCGCCCGGCACCCGCAGAGGCCAAGGCAACAGCAACAGCAACAGCAACAGCAGCAGCGGGTTTCTGCGGGATGGCGGGGCGGTGTGGATTGGCAGGACACGCCGTAAACCCGTCCATGGGGGCTCGATGGCGCCATCCATGGCGCCAACGGTCCTGCCAACCCACACCGCCCCGCCTCTGACAATTTCCTGCGGCTGTGGTAGGTGTCGACCTTGGTCGACACGTAGATCCACGCCATGTGTGGATGACTTTCCATCGAAATCGAATATTTTGATCTCTGTGAGATCTGAGCCGAGCATGGCTCGGCTCTACAGAAAGCAAGGCCCGACAGGTAGCAGAAATCTGTCGAAGGCGGGGTGGGTCCGGTTGCGGGGG
>NZ_JAPTFX010000063.1:0-24774 GCF_030985895.1 Stenotrophomonas sp. Sm6012
GGGGCCCCCGCCCGAGCATGGGCTCGGGCGCTACAGATTCTGAGGCCGGTTGAAAGGCTTACCCGGCCACCTTGCCCCACACCTTGAAGGTGGTCAGCCACAGGCCGAGCATGCTGCCGATGTTGGTCAGCATGAAAGTGAGTACCACGCGGGTGACGCGGTTGCGGTACCAGCCCTTCAGGCTCTGCGCATCGTCTCGCAGTTTCAGGAAGTCCTCGTACGCCGGCTTGCGCAGCCGCGCTTCCACCAGCGCCGAGAACGCACCGGTCGGGATGCTCAGGCGGAACGGCTTGAACGGGGCCACCGCGATCGCGGTGAGGATGCTCAGCGGATGGCCGCCGGCGAGCAGGCAGCCCAGGCCCGCCAGGCCACCGGTATACATCGCCCAGGTCGCCAGCAGTTCGGTACCCACGCCCAGTCCACCGCGATAGAAGCCCACGCCGATGCCGGTCGCGACGATGGCCAGGATGCCCAGCGTGAACCACGGGATGTTGCGCTTCTTCGGCACCGCCTCCAGTTCCGCGCGCAGCGGCGCCGGTGCCTCGGTGTCGGTTTCCAGGTAGCGCGCCAGCCCGGCCAGGTGGCCGGCACCGACCACGGCCAGCACTTCGCGCTGCTGCGGGTCGTGCTCTTCGCGCAGGCGCGTGGCCATGTAGCGGTCACGCTCGCCGATGATGGTCTCGTACAGCGCCGGGCTCTCGCTGGCGAACTCGCCGAAGCTCGATTCCAGCATGTCGCCCTGCTTGAGCTTCTCGATCTCGTTCTCGCCCACTTCCTCGGATGAGAACAGGCCGGCGCCCAGCCCGGCGACCAGCTTCAGCTTGCCGAAGAAGCCCAGCCGCTGCGACGCACGGCGGAAGGTCAGGCCCACCTCGCGGTCGATCAGGTGTACCGGCAGGTTGCGCTCACGCGCCAGTTCCACCGCGCGCTTGAGTTCAGCGCCCGGCTCGATGTCCAGCTGTTCGGCCAGGCGGCGCTGGTAGGCGGACAAGGCCAGGTTGGCGGCGAACAGGGCGACGCGGCCCTTGCGGATCACCTCCACCAGGTCGAGCTTGGCCAGCGTGTCCGGATCGCTCAGCGCCTGCAGGCGCTGCGGATCCAGTTCGACGGCTACCGCATCGAAGCGGCCGCTGTCGATGGCCTTTTCCACGGCCTCGACGCTGGCGCGGGAGACGTGGGCGGTGCCCAGCAGGGTGTAACGCACGCCGTCGCGTTCGACGACGCGCACCGGCTGGCCGGCAAACAGGTCGTCGCCGGTCTCGGGAAGGGTTTCAGTCATGGATTCATTCATTGGAAGGTGCGGTGTCGGCGCCATCGCCGAGCGCGCGCTGCATCTGCACGGTATCCAGCCAGCGGCCATGCTTGCGGCCGAGGCCGCGGAACACGCCGACCAGCTCGAAACCGAAGCGTTCGTGCAGCTTGATCGAAGCGGTGTTGGTCGGTTCACCGATCACCGCCACCATCTGCCGATAGCCGCGTGCCACGCAGGCGTCGATCAGGGCCTGCAGCAGGCCGGTGCCGACGCCGTTGCCCTGGAAACGGGCATCGACGTAGACCGAATTCTCGACGGTCCACTGGTAGGCCACGCGGGTGCGGTAGGTGTTGGCGTAGGCATAGCCGGCCACCTGGCCATCGATCTCGGCAACCAGGTAAGGGAAACCACGGTCGATGATGTCGCGCATGCGGCGCAGCATCTCGGTCGCGTCGGGGATGTCGTACTCGTAGGTGTTGACGAAGTCGGTCACTTCCACCGCGTAGATCGCGGTGATCGCGTCGATGTCGGCCGGGCCGGCATCACGGATGAGGACGGCCATGGGCGGGCTCCGGCTCAGTCGATGTAACGCTTGAGCAGGTCGCCGTACGCATCGATGCGGCGATCACGCAGGAACGGCCAGATGCGGCGCACATGCTCGCTGCGCTGCAGGTCCACATCACACAGCAGCACGGTGGCGTCGGTCCCGGCCTCGGCCAGGAATTCGCCCTGCGGGCCCAGCACGTGGCTGTTGCCCCAGAACTGGATGCCCGAGGCGCCCAGCGGCGAGGCTTCGTGGCCGACGCGGTTGCAGCTCAGCACCGGCAGGCCGTTGGCCACGGCGTGGCCACGGTGGCTCAGCACCCAGGCATCGCGCTGGCGCGTCTTCTCGTCCTGCACGTCGTCCGGGTCCCAGCCGATCGCGGTGGGGTAGAGCAGCAGTTCGGCACCAGCCAGTGCCATCAGGCGCGCCGCTTCCGGGTACCACTGGTCCCAGCACACCAGCACGCCGAGGCGGCCCACCGAGGTATCGATCGGGGTGAAGCCGATGTCGCCCGGGGTGAAGTAGAACTTCTCGTAGAAGCCCGGATCGTCCGGGATGTGCATCTTGCGGTACTTGCCGAGCAGGGTGCCGTCCTTTTCGAACACCACCGCGGTGTTGTGGTACAGGCCGGCAGCGCGGCGCTCGAACAGCGAACCGACCAGCACCACGCCATGCTGCTTCGCCAGTGCGCCGAGGCGCTCGGTGCTGGGGCCCGGAATCGGCTCGGCCAGGTCGAACTCGTCCACCGACTCGTGCTGGCAAAAGTACGGGCCGTTGTGCAGTTCCTGCAGCAGCACCAGCTTGGCACCCTGCGCAGCCGCCTCGGCCACGCGTGCTTCGATCACCGCCAGATTGGCGGCGGCGTCACCGTGGTTGCGCTCCTGGATCAGGGCGACGGTAAGGGGGCTGCGCGAGTTCATGCGGGGCGTTCCTGCGGGGGAAAACCAGCATGTTAGCGCGGATGGACGGCGACGGCGTGTCGCGCGCTGAATGGGTGCTGGTAGTGCCGGCAGCTGCATGGTGATGCAGTGCAGGCTGCCGTTCTGCCAGATCAGCGAGCGGCAGGGCACCTGCACGATCTCGCGGCCCGGGTGTGCCTGCGCCAGCACGTCGCGGGCCAGGTCGTCGGCCGGGTCGCCGTAGGCCGGCATCAGCACCGCGCCATTGACGATCAGGTAGTTGGCGTACGACGCGGCCAGGCGGCGGCCTTCGTCGATCACCGGCTGTGCCCACGGCAGCGGGAACAGGCGGTACGGCTGGCCATCCTTGGTGCGCAGCGCGGCCAGTTCGTTGCCCATCGCCTGCAGCTCGGCATAGTGCGAGTCGCTCTCGTCGTCGCAGGCCTGGTAGACGATGCTGTCGGCCGAGGCGAAGCGGGCGAGGGTGTCGATGTGGGCGTCGGTGTCGTCGCCTTCCAGATAGCCGTGGTCCAGCCACAGCACGCGGTCCTGCTGCAGCCAGTCGGCCAGGTCGGCACTCAGGCTGGCGCGGTCACGGTCCGGGTGGCGCTCGTGCAGGCACTTCCAGGTGGTCAGCAGGGTGCCTTCGCCGTCGGTCTCGATGCCGCCGCCTTCCAGCGCGAACGGAATGCTGCGCACCGGTGCGTCGTTGAACACGCCGGCCTGATCGAGCACGCCCACCAGCTGGTCATCCAGGGTGGCGTCGAACTTGCCGCCCCAGCCGGTGAAGCGGAAATCCAGCAGCTGGAAGCCGCCATCGGCGCGGCGCAGGGTGATCGGACCGGAGTCGCGCAGCCAGGTATCGTCGTAGGCCGCCGTGGTGAAGTGGACCCTGTCCATGTCGATGCGGTTGGAGCGCAGCCGCATCTCGGCATAGGTTTCCACGTCGTCGTCGGCCACGCAGATCAGCACCGGCTGGAAGCGGGTGATGGCCGCAACCAGGGCGATGTAGGTCTCTTCCACCTGGCCCAGGCGTTCGGCCCAGTCGGTGTCGGCGGTGGGCCAGGCAATCAGGACGCCGCTCTGGGCTTCCCACTCGGCAGGAAAACGAAGGGTCTGGTTCATGGTCTCGCTACACAGGCCCGCCCACGGCGGGTAAAGGGATCAACGGATCGGCGGTTTCGGGCCGACTTCGTTCGGGTCCGCCTGGTTGGCCACCACGTCGATCACCTTCTGCTTCTCGAAGTAGACGGTGAACTGCGGGTAGACCCAGCGGTTGATGGTCGGCCATTGCCGCTTCTGCCCGCCACGCGGCTGCAGCTGTTCGCTTGGCGCACCGAACTGCGCCTGCACCTGCTGCATGCTCTGGCCGCGCACGGGCAGGGCACCGGCCGGCTTCTCGCGGGCACGGTCGACGAGCAGGGTATCGGCCAGCGCCGGAGTGGCGGCAGCCAGGGTGGCCATCACGGCCAGGGCGGACAGGTAACGCTTCATCTCGATCTACTCCCCAGTGGTCAAGAACGGCGATTACAGCAAAATCGGCAGGAAAAAGCCGCATAAAACAAAAAACCGCCCGAAGGCGGTTTCTTGCATCGGGTCGGCCCCGCGTAGGGCCAGCCGCAGCCGGAAGGCTGTGAGGCTTAGCGCTGACGCGCCTTGAAACGCGGGTTCGACTTGCAGATGACGAAGATCTTGCCACGACGACGCACGACCTTGCAGTCACGGTGACGGGCCTTCGCCGACTTCAGGGAGGACAGGACTTTCATGGCATACCTCGGCGTAAACAGTAGTTGTTCGGGTGGAGCGTGGCCGCGATATGCGAAAGACAATCGGCAGTTGACGCTCGTTCAAGCCCGCCATTCTACCGGGCTTTTCCTCGTGGTTTCAAGTGGTTGCACAAAAGATCCCGCTGGGGGCGTCGGGCAGGGGCTAGAATGACCCCTTCACACGCTCTGGGAACCCCATGAATCCACTCGCTCCCGTCCTGACCATCGACGGCCCTTCCGGGGCCGGCAAGGGTACCATCAGCCGCATCGTCGCGCGCCGGATGGGCTGGCATTACCTGGATTCGGGCGCTCTTTACCGGGCGGTGGGCGTGGCTGCGAGCTGGGCTGACATCGACACCTCGGACGCCTCGGCCCTGGTGCGCTGCACGTTCGATACCCACGTTCAGTTTGTTGAACAGGGTGAATCGATGCGGGTCATGGTGAACGGCACCGATGCCACCGACGAACTGCGCCTGGAGACCACCGGGGCGCTGGCCTCGGCCATCGCGGCCATTCCGGAGGTGCGGGCCGCACTGAAAGAGCGCCAGCGCGCATTCAGGGAGCTGCCCGGCCTGGTCGCCGATGGCCGCGACATGGGCACGGTGATCTTCCCGGACGCCTCCTTCAAGGTCTTCCTGACCGCCAGTGCCGAGGAGCGCGCCGAGCGCCGGCATAAGCAGTTGAAAGACAAGGGGGTTTCTGTTAACTTTGATGACCTCCTGCGCGAGATCATGGCCCGCGACGCCCGTGATGCTCAGCGTACCGTGGCGCCCCTGAAGCCGGCAGACGATGCTGTCCTCATCGACACCACAGGCATCGGCATCGATGATGTCGTTGCCAGAGTGATGGATCTGCTTCCGGTTCCGGCTGCCTGATCCGTTCGCGCGGGAGCACTGCCAGCAACATCGGTGGTGGTCGCGCATAGCAGTGCTGTACCAGCTCCGTCGCGCAATGATGCGTGGCGGTTTTCCTACTACACACGACCTGCGTTTCCGGGGTCGACCAACAGGCGGGCGGTCGCCATTCCCCTGAAGGGGACGCCACCGACCCATGTGTCCAACAGAGTAAATCTAATGACCGAATCATTTGCCGAACTGTTTGAAGCCAGCCAGGCCAACCTGGCCAAGCTGAAGCCGGGCGCCATCGTCAGCGGTACCGTTGTTGAAGTCCGCGGCGACGTCGTGGTGATCAACGCTGGCCTGAAGTCCGAAGGCATCGTGCCGATCGAACAGTTCCGTAACGACGCTGGCGAAATCGACGTCGCCGAAGGCGACATCGTCAAGGTCGCCCTCGACTCGATCGAGAACGGCTTCGGCGAAACCGTCCTGTCGCGCGAGAAGGCCAAGCGCGCGATGGTGTGGGACGAGCTGGAAGAAGCGTTGGAAAAGAACGAAACCATCACCGGCCGCATCAGCGGCAAGGTCAAGGGTGGTTTCACCGTGGACATCAAGGATGTCCGCGCCTTCCTGCCGGGTTCCCTGGTCGATGTGCGCCCGGTGCGCGATCCGGCCTACCTGGAAGGCAAGGAACTCGAGTTCAAGCTCATCAAGCTGGACCGCAAGCGTAACAACGTCGTGGTCTCGCGCCGCGCTGTCGTCGAAAGCGAGCACTCGGAAGAGCGCGAGCAGCTGATGGACAAGCTGCAGGAAGGCGCGATCCTGAAGGGTGTCGTCAAGAACCTGACCGATTACGGCGCGTTCGTGGACCTGGGCGGTATCGACGGCCTGCTGCACATCACCGACATGGCGTGGAAGCGCGTGCGTCACCCGTCGGAAGTCGTGAACGTCGGCGACGAGCTGGACGTCCGCGTGCTGAAGTTCGACCGCGAGCGCAACCGCGTTTCGCTGGGCCTGAAGCAGCTGGGCGAGGATCCGTGGGACAACATCGGTCGTCGTTACCCGGCCAACAGCCGCGTCTTCGGCAAGGTCTCCAACGTCACCGATTACGGCGCGTTCGTCGAGATCGAGCCGGGCGTAGAAGGCCTGGTGCACGTCTCCGAGATGGATTGGACCAACAAGAACGTCAACCCGTCCAAGGTTGTGCAGGTCGGTGACGAAGTTGAAGTCATGGTCCTGGACGTCGACGAAGAGCGTCGCCGTATCTCGCTGGGCATGAAGCAGGTTGCCGCCAATCCGTGGGAAACCTTCGCTGCCACCCACAAGAAGGGTGACAAGGTGTCGGGCCAGATCAAGTCGATCACCGACTTCGGCATCTTCATCGGCCTGGACGGCGGCATCGACGGCCTGGTCCACCTGTCCGACATCAGCTGGAACACCACCGGCGAAGACGTCGTTCGCAACTTCAAGAAGGGCGATACCCTGGACGCCGTCGTCCTGGCTGTCGATCCGGAGCGCGAGCGCATCTCCCTGGGCGTGAAGCAGCTGGAGCAGGATCCGTTCGGCCAGTACATGGCTGCCAATCCGAAGGGCTCCAAGGTCGAAGGCGTGGTGAAGGAAGTCGACGCCAAGGGCGCGATCATCGAGCTGGCTGACGGCATCGAAGGTTACGTCTCGGCACGCGACATCGCCAACGAGCGCGTTGACGACGCCACCCAGCACCTGAAGGTCGGCGACAAGGTCGAAGCCAAGTTCGTGGGCATGGACCGCAAGGGCCGTACCCTGCAGCTGTCGATCAAGGCCAAGGACGACGCGGAAATGCGCGAAGTGCTGGAGGAATACCAGTCCTCTTCGGCTTCCAGCGGCACCACCCAGCTGGGCGCGCTGCTGCGTGCACAGCTGAACGGCAACAAGTCCGAGTAATCGGCCTTACGCTGTACGTTGTTTCCTGGACGGCCCGGGCGTTTGCCCGGGCCGTTTCAGGCTGAGATGCCCCTGATGTGAGCCGGTGATGACCAAATCCGAACTGATCGAAATCCTTGCGCGCCGCCAGGCGCACCTGAAGGCCGATGATGTCGATCTGGCGGTGAAGTCATTGCTGGAAATGATGGGCGGTTCGCTGTCCGCCGGGGATCGCATCGAAATCCGTGGTTTCGGCAGCTTCTCGCTGCACTATCGTCCGCCGCGCCTGGGTCGCAACCCGAAGACCGGCGAATCGGTTGCCCTGCCGGGCAAGCATGTTCCCCATTTCAAGCCGGGCAAGGAGCTGCGCGAGCGGGTCAGCAGTGTGCTGCCGCTGGACGCTGATCCGGCCTGAGCCTACCGTCGCGCCACCGCGTGCGAATCAAGCCGCGAGTCGGATAAGCTACGGACTCCTGCCACTGGAGCTCTCGCATGAAGGTTTTTCGTCTGCTGGTCCTGCTGGCGGTCCTGATCCTTGGGCTGATCATCGGTGCGGTCAACATGACCGCGATGTCGATCAACCTGCTTTTCACTCAATTGCATACCTCGGTAGGCGTGGCGCTGATCGCTGCACTGCTGGTGGGTGTCATCGTCGGTGCCGGTCTGGTGCTGGTAAGCGTGGTCATTCCGCTCTACAGCCAGCTGCGCCGAGCCAACAAGTCCGGGGCGGCGACGCCGGCCGCGGGTGTTTCCTCCCAATCTTTTGACGGACGCTGATCGAAGATGGAATTCGTCACCGAGTGGCTGTGGTTTTTCCTGTTCGTCCCGCTGGCTGCAGTGGCGGGATGGGTGATCGGCCGGCGCGGCGGGCAGCGCCACGGTGACAGCCAGGTCAGCCGCCTGTCGAGCACCTATTTCCGGGGCCTGAACTACCTGCTCAACGAGCAGCCGGACAAGGCCATCGAGCTGTTCCTGCATATCGCCGAGCTGGACAAGGAAACCTTCGAGACCCAGGTCGCGCTCGGCCACCTGTTCCGCCGCCGCGGCGAAGTCGATCGTGCCATCCGCCTGCACCAGGGCCTGGTCAACCGCCACGATCTGAGCGATGCACAGCGCGTGCAGGCGCTGCTGGCGCTGGGCGAGGACTACATGAAGTCCGGCCTGCTGGACCGTGCCGAAACCGTGTTCACCGAGCTGGCGCAGCTCGACCAGCGCGCCCCGCAGGCGCTCAAGCACCTGATCGGCATCTACCAGGCCGAGCGTGACTGGGAAAAGGCGATCGACAACGCGACCCGTTTCGAGGACGTGACCGGCGAGCCGATGGGCAAGCTGATCGGTCAGTTCGAATGCGAGCTGGCCGAGCGCTTCCGTGGTGCCGGCAAGCTGGAGGAGGCGAGGGCAGCGATCGCCCGTGCCTACCAGGCCGATGCGATGTCGGTGCGTGCAGGCATCATCGAAGGGCGCCTGGAGACCGATGCCGGCAACGCGGAAGCCGCGGTGCGCGCGTTCGAGCGCGCGGCCCGCAACGATCCGGAATACCTGCCCGAGCTGCTGCCGGCGCTGATGGCGAACTATCGCAAGGTCGGTGACCTCGCGGGCGCGCGTGCCTTCCTGTCGGAGATGACCGAGCACTATCGCGGCATCGCTCCGGTACTGGCGTTGACCCGGCTGATGGAAGAGCAGGAAGGCGTGGCGCCGGCCCGAGCCTATCTGGGGCGCCAGCTCAAGGATCGTCCGTCGGTGCGTGGCGAGTCCGCACTGATCGACCTGACCCTGGCCGAAGGCGCCGACTCCACGGCCACCCTGCATGACCTCAAGCACATCACCGATCAGTTGCTGGTGCGCAACCCGGCCTACCGCTGCACCCGCTGCGGTTTCGGAGCGCGGACGCATCACTGGCAGTGCCCGAGCTGCAAGGAGTGGGGGACGGTCAAGCCGCTGCTGAACTACGCGGTGCTCTGATCCATGCCGTGGTTCGTGATGGGGGCGCTGCTGGGACTGGCCCTGTTGAGCGCAGCCCTGACCTGGGCAGCCCGTGGCTATGCCATGCGGCAGCAGTTGATGGACCAGCCCGGCGAACGCCGCAGTCATAGCGTGGCGACGCCGCGCGGTGGTGGCATCGCCATCGTCATTAGCCTGCTGGTTACGGCGGGCGTGGCCATGTTCGTCTGGCCGGACGCGGCGCCGAGCCTGCTGGTCGCCAGCCTTGGCCTGGTCCTGGTGGCCGGCATCGGCTGGTGGGACGACCACAGGCCCCTGCCTGCCCTGCGCCGGCTGCTGGTGCACTTCATTGCGGCGGCACTGCTGGCCATGCTGGTCAAGGCGAACGGTGGCAGCTGGCTGCTGTCCGGGTTGGTGCTGCTGTTCACCGCCTCGCTGATCAACATCTGGAACTTCATGGATGGGATCAACGGCATTGCCGCCAGCCAGGCCATCGTTGTCGCATTGGGACTGGCGCCGCTTCTGCCCTGGCCCTATTCGCTTGCGGCCCTGGCATTGGGCCTGGCCTGCCTGGGCTTCCTGCCGTTCAATTTTCCGCGGGCGCGGATCTTCATGGGTGATGTCGGAAGTGGCGCGTTGGGCTATGCGGTTGCGGCCGTGCTGGCCATCGCCAGCGTACGCACGGACATCAACTGGCTCCTGCTGCTGGTGCCGGCCTCGGCTTTCCTTGTGGACGCAGGCTTCACACTGCTGGCGCGCATCATTTCAGGACAACGCTGGATGGAACCCCATACCCAGCATGTCTACCAGCGCGCGGTGCAGGCAGGAGCCAGTCACGCCCGGGTGACAGGGATGTACTTTGCTTTGGGCCTGTTCAGTATTACAGTGACTGTTGCCTGCTCCAAATTGCAGCCGAGGTGGGAGGCTGTCGTGGCGATCGCGTGGTTCAGTGCGCTGAGCGTCCTCTGGCTCCTCCTGCGCAATGGATTGCGCCATCGACAAGGAAATACCTGACTTATGGCTTCACCCTGGCGGGACAGAATCCTCGGCCTGATGCCGCGTTCGGCCATCGTCTGCCACGACCTGTTCATGGTCTGGGCATGCTGGCAGCTGCTCCACGCGGGGCGCTACTCGATCCTGCCCAACGCGCCCGAGCTTCCCCTCTGGAACATCGACACCACGCTGGTACTGCTGCTGCAGGGCCTGGTGTTCTGGCGCGTCGGCCTCTACCGCGGACTGTGGCGGTTTGCCAGCGTCAGCGACCTGCTGAACATCTTCAAGGCCAGCTTCATCGGCATGGTCGCGATCGTGCTGGTACTGATGTGGAAGCGCTTCGATGGCGTGCCGATGTCGGTGCTGGTGATCTATCCGTTCGCGCTGTCGGCCCTGCTGGGCGCGCCACGCCTGCTGTACCGGGCCTGGAAGGACTACCAGGCGCTGCAGTCCGATTCCAGCGCACGTCGCGTGCTGATCCTCGGCGCCGGCCAGGCGGCTGAGACGCTGGTGCGTGACCTGCGGCGCTCGGGCAACTTCGAGCCGGTCGGCCTGCTCGACGACGCCCCCCATCTGCGCGGGGCCAAGCTGCAGGGCCTGCCGATCCTTGGCACCCTGGACGACGCGCCCACCGTGGTCCGCGAGACCGCGGCCAAGCTGCTGGTGATCGCCATCCCCTCGCTGGATGCCGCAGGCATGCAGCGGATCGTGGCCATCTGTGAAAGCACGGGCGTGCCGTTCCGCACCGTGCCCAAGCTCAGCGACATCCTGCAGGGCCAGTCGCTTCCCGGGCAACTGAAGGAAGTGGCGATCGAGGACCTGCTGGGCCGCAAGCCGATCATGCCGGACTGGAACCTGATCCGTGGTTGGCTGGGCGGGCGTACGGTGATGGTGACCGGCGCCGGTGGCTCGATTGGCTCGGAACTGTGCCGCCAGTGCGCGCGCCATGGTGCTGGCCGGATCATCCTGCTGGAGATCAGCGAACTGTTGCTGCTGACCATCGAGGGCGAACTGCGCCGCAGTTTCCCCGATGTCGAGATCGAGGCCGTGCTGGGTGACTGCGGTGACCCGGCCGTGATCCGCCATGCGCTGTCGCTGCATCCGGTGGATACCGCGTTCCACGCGGCGGCCTACAAGCACGTGCCGGTACTGGAGCGCCAGCTGCGTGAGGCGGTGCGCAACAACATCCTGGCGACCGAGAACGTGGCCCGGGCCTGCCTGGAGGCGCGCGTCGAGCATTTCGTCTTCATCTCCACCGACAAGGCGGTGGACCCGGTCAATGCGCTGGGTGCCAGCAAGCGCTATGCCGAGATGATCTGCCAGAGCCTGGACCAGAAGTCCACGCATACCCGTTTTGTCACCGTGCGCTTCGGTAATGTGCTGGCCTCGGCCGGAAGCGTGGTGCCGCTGTTCCGCGAGCAGATCCTGCGTGGCGGGCCGGTGACCGTTACCGATCCGGAAGTCAGCCGCTATTTCATGACCATTCCCGAGGCCTGCCAGCTGATCCTGCAGGCGGCCGCCTCGGCATCGCATGGCGCGATCTACACGCTGGACATGGGCGAGCCGGTGCCGATCCGCCTGCTGGCCGAACAGATGATCCGGTTGGCGGGAAAGCAACCCTACAAGGATATTCCGATCATCTATACCGGCCTGCGTCCCGGTGAAAAGCTGCATGAGACGCTGTTCTATTCGGACGAGGACTACCGTTCCACTGCGCACCCGAAGATCCTCGAGGCCGGCGTGCGCATGTTCTCGCGGGATCTGGTGCTGGCCAACGTGCCGCGTCTGCGCGATGCGGTCTGCAGCTACGACACCGACACCATCAAGGAAGTCCTGTTCGCGACGATGCCGGAGTTCTCTCCAATCGAACAGGATGCTTACATTTCATCCGCTAAAGTCGTGCCCTTTCCAGCACGCGAGGCCAACAGGCACCAATGAGCAAGCGAATTCGCAAAGCGGTTTTCCCGGTAGCTGGTCTGGGGACACGTTTTCTGCCAGCAACCAAAACCGTGCCGAAGGAGATGCTGCCGATCATTGATCGGCCGCTGATCCAGTACGCCGTGGATGAAGCAATCGAAGCGGGCTGCGACACGCTGGTGTTCATCACCAACCGCTACAAGCACGCGGTGGCCGACTATTTCGACAAGGCCTACGAGCTGGAACAGAAGCTCGAGCGCGCCGGCAAGCAGGAACAGCTGGAGCTCATCCGCCACGTGTTGCCCGACGGCGTGCGCGCGATCTTCGTGACCCAGGCCGAAGCACTGGGCCTGGGGCATGCGGTGCTCTGCGCCAAAGCCGTGATCGGCGACGAGCCGTTCGCCGTGCTGCTGCCGGACGACCTGATCTGGAACCGCGGTGCGGGTGCGCTCAAGCAGATGGCCGATCTCAACGAGGCCAGTGGTGCCAGCGTGATCGCCGTTGAAGACGTGCCGCACGAAAAGACAGCGAGCTACGGCATCGTGGCGACCGAGGCCTTTGATGGCCGCAAGGGTCGCATTTCGGAGATCGTGGAGAAGCCGAAGCCGGAGGACGCGCCGAGCGACCTGGCGGTGGTAGGCCGTTATGTGCTGAGCCCGAAGATTTTCGAGTTGCTGGAGCAGACCGGCAGCGGTGCCGGTGGCGAGATCCAGCTGACCGATGCGATCGCGCAGCTGCTGAAGACCGAAGAGGTCGATGCCTATCGATTCGAGGGCACCCGCTTCGACTGCGGTACGCACCTGGGGCTGGTAGAGGCGACGATCCGGTTCGCGCTGGATAACCCGAAGCTGGCTGGCCCGGCGCGGGAGAAGCTGGCGGCGATGCTGGCGGAATAAGGGTTTTATCAAGCGCTCCGTCAGCGCCTTCCTGCCAAAGTGGGGGAGGCGCGGGCAGTCCGCTGCAGGACACGCCGTAAACCCATCCCTGGGGGCTCGATGGCGCCATCCATGGCGCCAACGGTCCTGCAGCGGCCTGCCCACGCCTCTCGACAGTTTCCTGCGGGCGCGGACGGGAAGGGCGGAATCAAAGGCAGAAGCACAAACAAAAAAGGCAGCCGATGGCTGCCTTTTTTGTTTCCAGTGCATCCACGCATGGCGTGGATCTACTGCTCTTGCCCAACCCTCCGCCGCGCGGAATGCCGGCTGGCGCGGGTGGGTTAGGCTGACCGGGACC
Source organism: Stenotrophomonas sp. Sm6012 (assembly GCF_030985895.1). Taxonomy (NCBI): domain Bacteria; kingdom Pseudomonadati; phylum Pseudomonadota; class Gammaproteobacteria; order Lysobacterales; family Lysobacteraceae; genus Stenotrophomonas; species Stenotrophomonas sp. Sm6012. The sequence goes on from NZ_JAPTFX010000063.1 coordinate 13,284, forward strand.
GTTGGCGCCATGGATGGCGCCATCGAGCCCCCAGGGAAGGGTTTACGGCGTGTCCCGGGCAGCCTCACCCACCCGGGCCCACAGCCAACCGACACTCCAGCCGGCAACGCTCTGAACCTTACAGCGCCTCGAAAATGCCCGCCGCGCCCATGCCGGTGCCGATGCACATCGTCACCATGCCGTACTTCTGCTGGCGACGACGCAGGCCGTGCAGCAGGGTCGCGGTACGGATCGCGCCGGTCGCACCCAGCGGATGGCCCAGGGCGATCGCGCCGCCCAGCGGGTTGACCTTGCTCGGGTCCAGGCCGCAATCACGGATCACCGCCAGCGACTGCGCGGCGAAGGCTTCGTTCAGCTCGATCCAGTCCAGCTGGTCCTGGGTCAGGCCGGCCTGCTTCAGCGCCTTCGGGATCGCGGCGATCGGGCCGATGCCCATCACTTCCGGACGCACGCCGGCCACCGAGAAGCTGACGAAACGCGCCAGCGGGGTCAGGCCGTAATCCTTGATTGCCTGCTCCGAAGCCAGCAGCACGGCGCCGGCGCCATCGCTCATCTGCGAGGAGTTGCCGGCAGTGACGGTGCCGCCGAACTGGCCGTTGCGGAATACCGGGCGCAGCTTGGCCAGGCCTTCGGCCGAGGAATCCGGACGCGGGCCTTCGTCGGTGTCGGCCACCTTGTTGCGGGTGATGATGCGCTGGCCATCGGCCAGGTCCGGCAGGTGCGAGACGATTTCGTACGGACTGATTTCGTCCTTGAAGTCACCGTTCTGGATCGCGGCCATGGCCTTCTGGTGCGAGGCGAGGGCGAACGCATCCTGGTCTTCGCGCGAAACCTTCCACTCTTCGGCCACCTTCTCGGCGGTGATGCCCATGCCGTAGGCGATGGCGACGTGGTCATTGTCGAACACGCTCGGTGCCATTGCGATCTTGTTGCCCATCATCGGCACCATCGACATCGACTCGGTGCCGCCGGCCAGCATCAGGTCGGCATTGCCCAGGCGGATCGCGTCGGCGGCCTGGGCCACGGCCTGCAGGCCGGAGGAGCAGAAGCGGTTCACGGTCTGCGCGGCGATGGTGTTGGGCAGGCCGGCCAGCAGCACGCCGATGCGCGCCACGTTCATGCCCTGCTCGGCTTCTGGCATGGCGCAGCCGATGATCGCGTCATCGATGCGGTTGACGTCCACGCCCGGCGCCTGCGCGACGACGCTGCGCAGCACGTGCGCAAGCATGTCGTCGGGGCGGGTGTTGCGGAACATGCCCTTGGGCGCCTTGCCCACCGGGGTACGGGTGGCGGCGACGATGTAGGCGTCCTGGATTTGCTTGGTCATTGCAGTGATCTCTTGAATAGGGGTTGGAAGAGGTTGCCGGCCAGCGGCCGGCACTACCGATGTCTTCCGTCAGTTCCGCAGCGGCTTGCCGGTCTTCAGCATGTGCGCGATGCGGGCCTGGGTCTTTTCCTGCTGGGCCAGTTCGACGAAGTGCTTGCGCTCCAGGGTCAGCAGCCACTCTTCGTCGACCAGGGTGCCGCGGTCGACCTTGCCGCCGCACAGCACGGTGGCGATGCGCTCGGCGATCTCGTAGTCGTACGGGCTGATGAAACGGCCTTCCAGCATGTTGACCAGCATCATCTTGAAGGTGGCGATACCCACGTCACCGGCCACCTGGATACGGCGTGCCGGCAGCGGCGGACGGTAGCCCGCTTCGGCCAGCGCACGGGCTTCGGCCTTGGCGATGTGCAGCGCCTCGTAGCTGTTGAACACCACCTTGTCGGTGCTGCGCAGCAGGCCCAGTTCCTTGGCGTTGACTGCCGAGTTGGAGACCTTGGCCATCGCCACGGTCTCGAAGGTCTTCTTCAGTTCGGCGAACACGTCACCGCCCGGGCCGGCGGCCTGCGAGGCGCGCACGGCCAGTTCCTTCAGGCCACCACCGGCCGGCAGCAGGCCGACGCCAGCCTCGACCAGGCCGATGTAGCTTTCCAGGAAGGCCACGGTCTTGGCGCTGTGCATCTGGAACTCGCAGCCGCCACCCAGGGCCAGGCCGCGCACGGCAGCCACCACCGGTACCAGCGAGTACTTGATGCGCTGGCTGGTGCGCTGGAAGTTGGCGACCATCTCTTCGAACTGGTCGACCTTGCCGGCCTGCAGCAGACCAAGCGCACCGGCCAGGTCGGCACCGGCGGAGAAGGGTTCCTTCTGCTGCCAGATCACCAGGCCCTGGAAGTCCTTCTCGGCGCGGCTGACGCATTCCTGCAGGCCGTCCAGCACCTGATCGGACACGGTGTTCATCTTGGTCTTGAAGCTGACCACGGCGATGCCGTCGCCGTCATGCCACATGCGCAGGCCGTCGTTCTCGAACACGGTCTCGCCCGGCGCGAACGTCTCGCCCAGCAGCGGATCGGGGAAACGCTGGCGCTGGTACACCGGCAGCGACGAACGCGGCAGCTTGGCGTTGCGCGACGGGCTGTAGCTGCCCTCGGCCGCATGCACGCCGTCGCGGCCATCGAACACCCAGTCCGGCAGCGGGGCGTTGCTCATGCTCTTGCCGGCCACGATGTCATCGGCGATCCACTGCGCGACCTGCTTCCAGCCAGCGGCCTGCCAGGTTTCGAACGGGCCCAGCGACCAGCCGTAGCCCCAGCGGATGGCCAGGTCGACGTCGCGCGCGGTCTCGGCGATGTCGGCCAGGTGATAGGCGCTGTAGTGGAACAGGTCGCGGAAGGTCGCCCACAGGAACTGCGCCTGCGGGTGCTGGCTATCGCGCAGCTTGGCGAACTTCTCGGCCGGGTTCCTGATCTTCAGGATCTCGACCACTTCCGGTGCCGCGCTGCGGTCGGCCGGGCGGTAGTCCTGCTTCTCCAGGTCCAGCACCACGATGTCCTTGCCGACCTTGCGGAAGATGCCGGCGCCGGTCTTCTGGCCCAATGCGCCCTTGGAAATCAGCGCGTCCAGCCACTTCGGCGACTTGAAGAATTCATGCCACGGATCGTTCGGCAGGGTGTCGCCCATGGTCTTGATGACGTGGGCCATGGTGTCCAGGCCGACCACGTCGGAGGTGCGGTAGGTGGCCGACTTCGGGCGGCCGACCAGCGGGCCGGTCAGGCCGTCCACTTCATCGAAGCCCAGGCCGAACTGCTGGGTGTGGTGGATGGTGGACAGGATCGAGAACACGCCGATGCGGTTGCCGATGAAGTTCGGGGTGTCCTTGGCGTACACCACGCCCTTGCCCAGGGTGGTGACCAGGAATTCTTCCAGGCCTTCCAGCACGGCGGCATCGGTGGTGGTGGCCGGGATCAGCTCGGCCAGGTGCATGTAGCGCGGCGGATTGAAGAAGTGCACGCCGCAGAAGCGGTGGCGCAGCTGCTCGGGCAGCACGTCGGCCAGCTTGTTGATGCCCAGGCCCGAGGTGTTGGAGGCCAGCACGGCGTGGTCGGCCACGAACGGCGCGATCTTCTTGTACAGGTCCTGCTTCCAGTCCATGCGCTCGGCAATGGCCTCGATGATCAGGTCGCAGTCCTTCAGCTGCTCCAGGCCGGACTCGTAGTTGGCCGGGGTGATCGCTTCGGCCAGCGACTTGCTGGCCAGCGGCGCCGGGCTCAGCTTGCCCAGGTTGGCGATCGCCTTCAGCACGATGCCGTCGGCCGGACCTTCCTTGGCGGGCAGGTCGAACAGCACGGTGTCGACGCCGGCGTTGGTGAGGTGGGCGGCGATCTGGGCACCCATGACGCCGGCACCCAGCACGGCGGCGCGGCGGACTAGCAGGGAATTGGACATGGTGTAGGGCCTTTGTTGGTCAGCAGTTACTGGGTGGGTCACACCCGGTGGAATCACGGGGAAGCGGGCAGGGCGCTGGCGCGTGCGGCGGCGCGGAACCCGGCTTCGGCGAAATGGATCAGTTCGTGGGCGGCATGGGCACGATGCGCCGCTTCGGTGACACCGGCGGGACGCTTGATCAGCCCGAAGTCGGCCATGGCATAGGTGAGCGAGCCGGCCAGGAAGTCCAGGCGCCAGTACAGCTCTTCCTTGCTCAGGTCGGGCGCGCATTCGGCAATCGCCTTGCCGAACGCACGCAGCACGTGGCCGTAGTGGTCGGACAGGAACTTGCGCAGGTTGTCGTTCTTCTCAGCGTAGGCGCGCGCGATCACGCGCACGAAGGCACCGCCGTTCTGGCGGTCCTGGGCCAGTGCCAGCGCCGGCTCGACGAAGGCGGCCAGCACCGGGCGCAGCTGCCCGGGATGTTCGCTGCGGGCGCGCTCGAGCTGGGCCAGGCGGGCGCCGGTCATCTCGTCCATGCGGCGGCGGAACACCTCGTTGACCAGGTTTTCCTTGGAGCCGAAGTGGTAATTGACCGCCGCGATGTTGACGTCGGCCTGGCTGGTCACCTGGCGCAGCGAGGTGCCGGCGAAGCCGTGCTGGGCAAACAGCTCCTCGGCGGCACCGAGGATGCGGTCCTTGGTCGAGAAGTGGGCGGGCTTGGCCATCGGCGGGCAGACCTTAATCAAACGATTGTTTGATACTAGAACCAGACGGTAGCGTATGGCATTTTGCAGTGCAGCAAAAATGCCCGGGGCGGTCAGAATCCGCTCAGGTGGGTGAATGGGCGGAAAGGGTAGTGCCGGCCGCTGGACGGCAACCGTGGGCAGCCCGGCGGGCGCCAGCCTGCCGGCCGCCGGTCGGCACTACCACGCCAGCGCTTTATCTTTTACAATTCGCCTACGTTTATCAGGCTAAGCCCGCGTCCCGACGCGGGTTTTTTTCATGTTACCCTTCGGGCCATCAGCGGCCCGATTCCATTGGAGACATCCCATGGCGCTGGAGCGCACCCTTTCGATCATCAAGCCGGACGCCGTTGCCAAGAACGTCATCGGCGAAATCTACGCCCGCTTCGAGAAGGCCGGCCTGAAGGTCGTGGCCGCCAAGTACAAGCAGCTGTCGCGCCGTGAAGCCGAAGGCTTCTACGCCGTGCACCGCGAGCGTCCGTTCTTCAACGCGCTGGTCGAGTTCATGATCTCCGGCCCGGTGATGATCCAGGCCCTGGAAGGCGAGAACGCCGTCCTGGCCCACCGCGACCTGCTGGGCGCCACCAACCCGAAGGAAGCCGCTGCGGGCACCATCCGCGCCGACTTCGCCGAATCCATCGATGCCAACGCCGCCCACGGCTCGGACTCGGTCGAGAATGCCGCGATTGAAATCGCCTACTTCTTCGCCGCCACCGAAGTCGTTTCGCGCTGAGAGTAATGCCGTGAACGAGGTCGTACAGTCCCCCGCCATCCAGCCGCTGCCGAAGTCGGCACCCACGGCTGGCAAGCAGAACCTGCTCGACCTCGATCGCGCGGGCCTGGAGAAGTTTTTCGTTGAGGTTCTCGGCGAGAAGAAGTTCCGTGCCCATCAGGTGATGAAGTGGATCCACCATCGCTACGTCACCGACTTCGATGAAATGACCGACCTCGGCAAGGTCCTGCGCGCCAAGCTGCAGGCCCATGCCGAGGTGCTGGTTCCGAACATCGTGTTCGACAAGCCCTCCGCCGACGGCACCCACAAGTGGCTGCTGGCGATGGGCGTGGATGGCAAGAACGCCATCGAGACCGTGTACATCCCCGACAAGACCCGCGGCACGCTGTGCGTGTCCTCGCAGGTCGGTTGCGGCCTGAACTGCACGTTCTGCTCCACCGCCACCCAGGGCTTCAACCGCAACCTGACCACCGCCGAGATCATCGGCCAGGTGTGGGTTGCCGCACGCCACCTGGGCAACGTGCCGCACCAGATGCGCCGCCTCACCAACGTGGTGATGATGGGCATGGGCGAGCCGCTGATGAATTTCGACAACGTCGTGCGCGCCATGAGCGTGATGCGCGACGACCTGGGCTACGGCCTGGCCAACAAGCGCGTGACCCTGTCGACCTCCGGCCTGGTGCCGCAGATCGACCGCCTGTCTGCTGAAAGCGACGTGTCGCTGGCGGTGTCGCTGCATGCGCCCAACGATGCGCTGCGCGAGACCCTGGTGCCGCTCAACAAGAAGTACCCGATCGCCGAGCTGATGGCCTCGTGCGCACGCTACCTGCGCGCCAACAAGCGCCGCGAATCGGTCACCTTCGAATACACCCTGATGAAGGGCATCAACGACAAGCCCGAGCATGCCCGTGAATTGGCCCGCCTGATGCGCCAGTTCGACAACGCGGTGCAGGCCAAGGATTCGGGCAAGGTCAACCTGATTCCGTTCAACCCGTTCCCGGGCACCCGCTACGAGCGTTCGGAAGAGGCGCACATCCGTGCCTTCCAGAAGATCCTGCTCGACAGCAACGTGCTGACCATGGTCCGCCGCACCCGTGGCGACGACATCGACGCCGCCTGCGGCCAGCTCAAGGGCCAGGTGATGGACCGCACCCGCCGCCAGGCGGAGTTCAACAAGACGCTGCAGGCGGGGAAGGGGAGCGATGCCGCGGCCTGACCGCCTCTGGCTGGCCCTGTTCGCAGGCGTGCTGGCCCTCTCGGTCGGCGGCTGCAAATCCCAACCCAAGGCCAAGCTGGGCCCCAGCGTGGCGCCGGTGTACTCGGTCCGCGATCCGGACAACGTCCGACGCCAGGTACGCTGGCAGGATCTGCTCGCACTGGCCGCCCGCGACATGCAGGTCGGCAACCTCGATGCGGCCGAGCGCAAGGCCCGTGAGGCGCAGAAGCTGGCGCCGGAGGCCCCGGACGCGCTGGTGCTGCTGGCCGGCATCGACGAGCGCCGGGGCCGCACCTCGCAGGCCGGCGAGAGCTTCCGCAGGGCCGCCGAACTGGCGCCGCAGCGTGGCGACATCCTCAACAATTACGGTGCCTGGCTGTGCCAGCAGGGCCGGCCGGCCGAGTCACTGGTCTGGTTCGACCGCGCGCTGCAGGCGCCGGGCTATGCCACGCCAGCCGAGGCACAGGCCAATGCCGGCGGCTGCGCACTGGATGCCGGCCAGTTCGAACGTGCCGAACGCGACCTTCGCGCGGCGCTGACGACACTGCCTGACAACCCGGTCGCACTCGAGGCGATGGCCCAGCTCAGCGTCCGCCAGGGCCGCTACATGGAGGCCCGGGCCTTCGCCGAACGTAGGATTGCGGCTGCACCCGCAACGCGTTCCGTGTTACAACTTGCGTCTGAAATCGAAGCGCGGCTGGGCGATCGGGCGGCATCTGATCGCTATCTCCAGCGGATTCGACAGGAATTTCCGCAGGAAGCGGGCTCCTAACTCCAGGGTTGATGCATTGTGATTGATGACCAGACTGTGAGCGCTCTCGAGACTGCGGCCGGCTGCGGCACCCGCCTGCGCCAGGCCCGCGAAGCGGCCGGACTGACCCTCGAGGATGTCGGCACGCGCCTGCGCATGCCGGTCCAGGTGGTCAAGTCGCTGGAAGAGGAACAATGGCAGAAGCTCGGCGCGCCGGTGTTCGTACGTGGCCAGCTGCGCAGCTATGCGCGCCTGCTCAACGTGGATGTGAGCCAGTTGCTGGAGCAGGCCCAGGTCGGCCCGGTGGTCCCGCCCACCCTGGTCAGCCATACCCATACCCCGCGCGCGCGTCGCATTGCCGAGAACCTCGGCCGGCGCATGCTGTATGTCGGCATCACCGCGGTCCTGGCCGTGCCGGTGTGGTTCGCCACCCGTGGCCACTTCGACGGTAGCGCCACCCCGTCGCCGAACACCGCCTCGCTGGATGCGATCCCGGCCGCCGTGCCGGTGGCTCCGTCCGCCGCAGGCGTCGAGCCGGCCACCCCGGTTGACGTGGCGAGCGCCCCGGCCAGCAAGCCGGCCGCGACCCCGTACGTGGCCTCGCTGGCCCCGGTGCCGCGTTCGGCCCCGGCGCCGGCCGCTGCTGCCAACACGCTGGACATGCAGTTCAGCGGCGACAGCTGGGTCGATATCGGCGGCCCGGACGGTGCCACCGTCGAGAAGGCGCTGATCAAGTCCGGCGAAAGCCGTAGCTTCACTCCGGGCCAGGTGACCCGGGTGACCCTGGGCAACGCCTCGGCGGTCCAGGTTCAGCAGAACGGCGCTATCGTCGATCTGACCCCCTACCAGCGAGCCAACGTGGCACGCTTTCAGGTATCCTCTGAAGGCTCCGTAGTCCCGGTTTCGCACTGAGGCGCGGTTTCACCACCTTCGATTAAACCCAATGGTCCCTCCCGATGGGCGGGGCGAGAGCACGCATGGCGATCGACGATCTGCTCGACGAGCACGAACAAAGTGAACGCGTCCGCAGCTGGCTGCGGAAGAATGGCGCCAGCATCCTTGGTGGCGTGGTCATCGCCATCGGTGCCATCGCCGGCTGGCAGTGGTACCAGAAGGATCAGGGCGGCAAGCTGGCCTCGGCCAATGTCGAGTACCAGAAGGCGCTGCTCGGCCTGCAGCAGAACAAGCTCGACGATGCCTCCAAGGCAGTGAAGGCGCTTGAAGCCGGCCCGTCCAGCATCTACGGCGACCTCGCGGCGCTGCAGCTGGCCAAGGCCCAGGTCGACGCCGGCAAGAATGAAGAGGCGCTGGCCACCCTGCGCGGCGTGAAGGTCGAAGGTGACCTGCAGCGCGTGGTCGACCAGCGTGTGGCACGCCTGCTGGTGGCCACCGGCAAGAGCGACGAGGCGATCAAGCTGCTGGGCAGTGCCACCGACAGCAGCAGCCTGGAAATCCATGGCGATGCGCTGATGGCGCAGGGCAAGCGTGACGACGCCCGTGCACAGTACGAGAAGGCGCTGAAGTCGCTGGACGTGGCAGCGCCGCAGCGGCGCCTGCTGGAAACCAAGGTTATGGATGCCGGCGGCACGGTCGCCGCCCCTGCGGAGTCGGTTTGATGAGTCAGAAGGTCATGATCACCCGCGTCGCCACCGTGCTCCTGATGGGCATGGCCCTGACCGGCTGCAGCACCGTGAAGGGCTGGTTCGCCGGCAAGGACGCGGCAGCGAAGAAGGCCCAGGAGCCGGCTGAGCTGGTCAAGTTCGAGCCCAGCGTCAAGGTCAACAAGGCCTGGTCGGTCAACCTCGGCAAGGGCGAGCGCCGCATCGGCGTGCGCCAGGGCCCGGCAGTGGCCAACGGTCACGTGTTCGCCGCGGCGATCACCGGTGGCGTGCACGCCATCGACCTGCAGACCGGCAAGAAGGTCTGGACCTGGGAGCCGCAGAAGGAAAAGAAGAAGCCGAAGCTGCGCCTGTCCGGCGGCCCGGGTGTCGGTGAGAACCTGGTCGTGATCGGCACGCTGGATGGCCAGGTCATCGCCCTGGACATCAACGACGGCAGCGAGAAGTGGCGCGCCCGTGTTCCGGGTGAAGTCATTGCCGCACCGGCCGTGGCCCAGGGCCTGGTGTTCGTGCGCAGCAACGATGGCCGCGTGACCGCCTTCGATGCCGGCAACGGCACCCAGAAGTGGTTCAACCCGAGCGAACTGCCGGCGCTGACCGTGCGCGGCAACGCGCCGGTGGTCACCGGCCCGGGCGTGCTGTTCATCGGCAAGGACGAGGGCGCGGTTGCGGCCCTGGCCCAGCAGGATGGCCGTACCCTGTGGGAACAGAACATCGGCAACGGCGAAGGCCGTACCGAGCTTGAGCGCATGGCCGACGTTGACGGTGCTCCGGTACTGGAGGGCAACACCCTCTACGTGAGCAGCTTCAAGAACCAGACCATGGCCATCGAAGGCCCGACCGGTCGCCCGCTGTGGGCGCGCGACCATGGCGGTGCCGGTGGCGTGGCGGTGTCGTCCGGCAATGTGTTCGTCACCGACAACAAGGGCGGCGTGTTCGGCCTGGACAAGGCGACCGGCGCGGCCATGTGGTCGCAGACCGAGCTGGCGCGTCGTTCGCTGACCGGCCCGGTGCTGCAGGGTGATTACGTGGTCGTCGGTGACTACAAGGGATACGTGCACTGGTTGAAGACCTCCGATGGTGCGATGGCGGCACGGGCGAAGAGCGGCGGTGACGCCCTGCTGGCCCAGCCGGTCGTCGCAGACGGGGTGCTGCTGGTGCAGAACGTTGATGGCAAGCTGACCGCCTTCCGGTTGGCAAATTAAAAATTGGAGTAATCGCGATGCTGCCTTTGGTCGCCCTGGTTGGACGGCCGAATGTCGGCAAGTCGACTATTTTCAATGCGCTGACGCGCACCCGTGACGCGCTGGTCCATGACCAGCCCGGCGTCACCCGCGACCGTAACTACGGTGTCTGCCGTCTGGACGAGGACAATCATTTCCTCGTCGTCGACACCGGCGGTATCGCGGAAGAGGAAGAGGGTCTGGCCGGTGCTACCACCCGCCAGGCCCGCGCCGCTGCGGCGGAAGCGGACCTGATCCTGTTCGTGGTCGACGCCCGTGAGGGTACGTCGGCGATGGACGATGAGATCCTGGCCTGGCTGCGCAAGCTGTCGCGCCCGACGCTGCTGCTGATCAACAAGATCGACGGCACCGACGAGGACAGCGTGCGTTCGGAATTCGCCCGTTACGGCTTCGGCGAGATGCTGACCGTGTCGGCGGCGCATCGCCAGGGCCTGGACGACCTGCTGGACGAAGTGATCCAGCGCCTGCCCGAAGAAGGCAGCGGCGAAGAGCTGGACAACGATCCGAACCGCATCCGCATCGCCTTCGTCGGCCGCCCGAACGTGGGCAAGTCGACGCTGGTCAACCGCATCCTCGGCGAGGAGCGCATGATCGCCTCCGACGTGCCGGGCACCACTCGCGACTCGATCGCGGTGGACCTGGAGCGTGACGGCCGCGAGTACCGCCTGATCGATACCGCCGGCCTGCGCCGCCGCTCGCGCGTGGACGAGGTCGTCGAGAAGTTCTCGGTGGTCAAGACCATGCAGTCGATCGAGCAGTGCCAGGTGGCCGTGCTGATGCTGGATGCCACCGAAGGCGTGACCGACCAGGATGCCACCGTGCTTGGCGCCGTGCTCGATGCCGGCCGCGCGCTGGTCATTGCCATCAACAAGTGGGATGGCCTGACCGAGTACCAGCGCGAGCAGGCCGAGACCCTGCTGTCGCTGAAGCTGGGCTTCGTGCCGTGGGCCGAATCGGTACGCATCTCGGCCAAGCATGGCTCGGGCCTGCGCGAGCTGTTCCGTGCCGTGCACCGCGCGCACGAATCGGCCAACAAGACCTTCACCACCAGCGAAGTGAACAAGGCGCTGGAAGTGGCGTACGAGACCAACCCGCCGCCGACCATCCGCGGCCATGTCTCCAAGCTGCGTTACGTGCACCCGGCCGGCGCAAACCCGCCGACCTTCATCGTGCACGGCACGCGCCTGAAGGAGCTGCAGGAATCGTACAAGCGCTACCTGGAGAACTTCTTCCGCAAGCGCTTCAAGCTGATCGGCACCCCGGTGAGCTTCATCTTCCGCGAGGGTACCAACCCGTACGAGGGCAAGAAGAACGTCCTCACCGAGCGGCAGGTCAAGGCCAAGCGGCGCTTGATGAAGCACGTCAAGGGCAAGTGATCTGCGGTAGTGCCGGCCGCTGGCCGGCTACCTCGCGGAGTCTGATGCGTTCATGGCG
>NZ_JAPTFX010000064.1:0-24447 GCF_030985895.1 Stenotrophomonas sp. Sm6012
CCCCCCCCCCGCACTACCCGGTCATTTGCCGTAGCGGCGCAGCAGCTCCACCAGCACCTCGGCCTCGGCCGCGCGCTGCTGCGGATCTTCCGCGCCCACCACATGCTCCTGCAGGTGCTCGTGCAGCAGCTCCATCAGCAGGCTGTGGGCGGCGCCGCGCACCGCGGCGACCTGTACCAGCACGTCCGCGCAGTCGCCGGCCTGGCCTTCGGGCCGGTCCAGCGCCTGCTCCAACGCCGCCACCTGGCCGCCGATACGGCGTACCCGGGTCAGCAGCTGCTTTCGGTTCTTGTGTACATGCGCCATGGCGGGATCATATACCCTATGGGGGTATTCCCTCTACCCCTCGGGTCTGACATGCACCTGGACACCCTCGCCGCCGCCCGTCGCCACGAACACCGCTTCGACGGCGGCAACCCGCTGGCCGAACGCAACACCCGCCGCGCCCTGTGGCTCACCGTCGGCATGATGCTGGTGGAGATCATCGGCGGCTGGTGGTTCAACTCCATGGCCGTGCTCGCCGACGGCTGGCACATGAGCTCGCACGCGCTCGCGCTGGGCCTGTCGGTGTTCGCTTACCGCTGTGCGCGCCGCTATGCACACGACCCGCGCTTCGCCTTCGGCACCTGGAAGATCGAGATCCTGGCCGGCTACACCAGTGCCATCGCACTGCTCGGTGTTGCGGCGCTGATGGCCGTGCAATCGCTGCAACGGCTGTGGGTGCCGGCACCGATCCACTACAACGAAGCCATCGCCATCGCGGCGGTCGGGCTGGGCGTGAACCTGCTCTGCGCGTGGTGGCTGCACGACAGCCCGGGCCACGCGCATCACCACCACGGGCACGGCCACGATCATGGCGACCACCACGCGCAGGATCACGACCACCACGGCCATGCGCACGGTCACGACCTCAACCTGCGCTCGGCCTACGTGCACGTGCTGGCCGACGCCGCCACCTCGGTGCTGGCCATCGTCGCCCTGCTTGGCGGCAAGCTGCTGGGTCTGACCTGGCTGGACCCGGTCATGGGCCTGGTTGGCGCGGTGCTGGTCACGGTGTGGGCGATCGGCCTGCTGCGCGACAGCGGACGCATCCTGCTCGACGCGCAGATGGACGCGCCGGTGGTGGCCGAAGTGCGCGAAGTGATCGAGCAGGGCCCGTGGCCGGCACTACCACTACAGCTTCAGCATCATCCGCAGCAGGTACATCAGCAGCGGCAGCGCGCTCACGACCGCGCCGGCAATGCCGATCCACGGCCAACGCTCGCCGCGCACGCGCGATGCCACGGCAAAGCCGGCACCCACCAGCGCCGCACCCAGCACCGCCACGCCCATCCCCGCGGCCAGGCCATTGCCACCGGCCGCCACCGCTGCCTGCGCGGCCACTGTGCCCGCGCCCCAGCCGACCACCATGCCCAACCAACTGGCCACGCCGCACCACGGTGCCTTGCCCTGCGCCATCCGAAAACCCCTCTTCTCTTGCCGAATTCCTGTACGGGCCGTGCCCGCGTGCTGCCTACACTAGCCGCACCCGCCCCGTAGGGACATCCCATGCGCACGCTCCAACTGCTGCTGCCCGGTGCCCTCCTGCTGCTCACCGCCTGTAGCGGTGATGCCGGGCTCCCCTTCTCGGCCGATCCCCTGCAGGGCTGTTTCGCCACCAGCGCGCGCAAGCCCGCCGACTTCCGCATCGAGAAGGAAGGCGGCCAGTACTTCGTCTCCTTCAACCGCGATGGCCAGTGGCAGCGCGAATCGAATGCCCTGCACAAGGCCAGCAACAGCGAGATCAGCCGCTACTTCCGCGATGACGCTGCGCAGATCGACAGCGCACTGATCCGCATGGCGGGGGGCTTCGGCATCTTCCATTTCAACAAGGGCGCCACGCTGAAGGGCAAGGCCAGCGACAGCGACTACATGGCGCTGATGCTGATCGGCGCCGGGCCGGTGTATGCGGTGAAGTGCCCGTAATACGCAATGATTCTGATGGCCTTATGGCGCGGAGTGGGCACATCCTCTGGTCTTTGAGGAACGTTCCATGATGCTCTTTCTGCTGCTTGCGATAGGTGTCGCCAAGACCCAAGGCGCTTATGACCAAGTCCAGGAACTACCTGATGGCCAGATTCTGCTGATGCGCACTCTGGATTGGGATCTCGGCGACGGCAGCCACGAACGGGTCACCGTGCACTGGCTGCTGCGGGAGGATGGGACCATGCGCTACGACTTCGATCGTCAGCCACCCGAAACCCAGGAGGTCCATCGACGCTCGTGCGCGCTGCAGGGCATGCAGCCCTCACGTGGTGTCGGCATGATTGCAGGGGAAGGAACCACCCACGGCTTCACCTGTACCCACGTCGAGCCCCGTCTCGGCCCTGCAACAGCTGCGGTACCATGCCCTCCCCCGAACCGCCCCGGTACCCGCCGTGCCCCATTACACCGGCCCCCTGCTGACCCGCGACAGCGCCGACACCCTGCGCCGTGCCCATGACAAGGGCGCCGCCGACTGGCAAGGCTCGCTTGATCTGGGGCGCAGCCAGGACACCGTGGCACTGGATGCCGACGGCTTCCACTTCCGCGGCCAGGTCTACCCGTGGCCGGGCAAGCTGAAGGACCGCACGCTGTACTACTGGGATGGCGAGGAGTTCGCGCCGATCTCGCGCTACAGCGGCTCGCTGATCAAGCTGGTGCCCACCGAGTGGGGCGCGCCCACCTTCGAGATCGACGGCATCAAGATGCTGCCGACCTCCAAGCTGTCGCCGTTCGAGGATGCACGCCGCAAGGTCGAGCTGGTCGCGCCGGCCGGCAAGATCATCCTCGATACCTGCGGCGGCCTCGGCTACTTCGCCGCCTGCGCGCTGGAAGCCGGTGTCGGCCAGATCCGCTCGCTCGAGAAGAACGCCGACGTGATGTGGCTGCGCACGCTCAACCCGTGGTCGCCGGACCCGGACTCGGCCGCCGCCGGGGGCCGCCTGCAGTTCAGCCACGGCGACGTCTCGCAGCAGATCGAGCAGGTGGCCAGCAACAGCGTCGACGCGATCCTGCATGATCCGCCGCGCTTCGGTATTGCCGGCGAACTCTATTCGCAGACGTTCTACGACCACCTCGCCCGCGTCATCCGCAAGGGCGGCCGCCTGTTCCACTACACCGGCGCGCCGAACAAGCTGACCAGCGGCCGCGACGTCCCGCGCGAAGTGGCCAAGCGGCTGGAAAAGGCCGGTTTCAAGGCGGAGTTGGCGCTGGACGGCGTACTGGCGGTGCGCCGCGCCTAGCGCAGAGGTTCAAGATCATTGCCGGCATGCCGATAGCGTAGAAAGCCTCTCGGAACACCAGCATGTCGAACCCACGGCCATGGAAGGCAGCATTCACCAATCTAGGCAAGTTCATCGGGGAAGTCATCAGCAAGATCGTGATTCCAACCTGCATGGTCTTCATTGCATTCGCCGCTCACCAGTTGGCATCGCGCTCCGAAGATCAGCGGCGGGAGGAACAGAAGCAGACCGGGATCGAGGACAGAGCGTTCAAGAATGCAAGCATCGGCCACCAGCAGAGCCAGGCCGATAGACAGCTTGATCAGATGATCATGGCATTCATGGAAAAGTATGAAGCCCAGATCGTGTCCCGGGACGAGCAGGTATTCCTGCACCTCCTCGACCGAGCAAAGGCTTACTTCTCCGAAACGGATTTCCGGCTCGTCCAAGTGCGCATCATCTCCTTCCGAGCGAGCGCATTGAGCCTCTCCAGCGAGAGCGACGTAGGCCAGGCTTCGGCCAACGTCCCCGCGCCAGCTGCCCACCCTCCCACGGCCGAGGATTACCTGAGAGCAGGCAGAGATGCGCTGGTCAGCGGAAAGGCCAACCTTGCCTTTCAGTATTTCCAGGCCGCAACAACCGTTGATGCCTCCAACGCAGAGGCGTGGAACGCACGTGCATATGCCGGTCTGCGCACATCCAATCTTGCTGATGCGAACGAGAGCATCGTCAGGGCCATCCAGCTGTCGTCGGGCGCAACCGGCAAGGTTCGCATGGATACTGTCATCAACGCAGCCAAGATCCAGTGCGTGGGCATCGGCCGTGACACGGGTATTCGCTACCTTGAGGCGCACTACGAGAAGGTACCTGGGCTGAGAGAGCGCGCCTCACAGGATGGGGAACTGTCAAAGATGTGCGCGAGCGGCACGATCGGCTGATCAAGGATCACTGGAGCATTGGATTACACGCCCCAT
Source organism: Stenotrophomonas sp. Sm6012 (assembly GCF_030985895.1). Lineage (NCBI taxonomy): Bacteria > Pseudomonadati > Pseudomonadota > Gammaproteobacteria > Lysobacterales > Lysobacteraceae > Stenotrophomonas > Stenotrophomonas sp. Sm6012. The sequence continues at coordinate 4,217 of NZ_JAPTFX010000064.1, forward strand.
TCTCCAACCGGGTGAACGGGGCAGATCCGATGCTTCAGCGCCGGGGGCGATCTCCGTTGCGGGCAACACCCGCAGCGCTGGGCCTCATTCCGAATCCACCTTCGCCAACGTCATCACCCACTTCGGCACCACCGGTTCCCCGGCGTAGAAGTCCTTCGGCTTCTTCTCCGCCATCGCCCAGCGGTGCAGCCAGCTGGGACCGTAGCGGCCGTTGTAGCCTTCGGCGCCACGCGCATAGGCCGGGTCACGCATCGCTTCGTCCAGCGACACGAAGCGATAGCCACGCCGCTTGGTCGCCGCCACCAGTTCGGCAAACGTGGCCGCGTTGAGCTCGTTGGCGTGCATCAGCCACACCTGCGGCAGCGCATAGCCCAGCAGTGCCTGCGACTGCTTTTCGTAGTAGTCCAGCTTGTTCAGCATGTACGGCACATAGCCCTTGCGCAGCTGTGCCAGCGTCGCCTCGCGCTCGGCGGAATCGGGCTGCTCGTTCATCACGTTGGCATAGGCGAACGCCCACACCCACTCACCGTTGTCGACCGTCACCGGCGCCACGCGGTAGCCGTGCTGCTTGAAGAACGCGTCCATCTGCACGCGCTCTTCCGCAGTCCGCCCGGCGCGCAGGTAGGGGTGGCGCATCCACTGTGGCACCTGCCCACGCTCGGCCAGCAGCGGCCGCAGCACCGTTTCCCCACGCAGGAAATCCTGCTGGAACGCCGCCACGCCCTTGGCGTTCAGGTCCATGTGCGAGTACGTGTGGTTGCCCAGCACATAGCCCGCGTCCAGCCAGTCGCGCAGCATCTGCACGCGCGCAGGCTGCACCTGCCCGTCCACCTCAAGCTTGTTCTCGTTGACGAAGCCCACCACCGGCACATCCGCCTGGCGCAGCTGCGCCATCAACGCGGCATGCCGCGCCTGCAGATCCGACGGCGCGATCTCGTCCACCCGCGCCCACGGCAGGTCATCGATGGTCACCGCAATGCGGCGGTCCACCTCGGCCGCCTGCACCGCCAGCGACAGCAACAGCAACGGCAGGGCTCGCAACAACGCACGCATCAGCACTTCCTTGTCGGGGCAATGCGTGGACTGTAACGCGATCAGGTAGGCGTCCGCATACCCTTGGCCGCCGCACGCCACAGCACGATACTGGCTACCATCGCGGCCACCAGCAGCGATACCGCCATCATCGCCAGATCATCCGGGTTGCGCTGCAACGGGGCGTACTCGCGGGTGAGCACGTGCAGCACCACCTGCTGGGCCTGTGCCAACGGCATCCGGCCCTGCTCGGTCAGGTCCACCAGGCATGCCGCCGGCGACAGCCTCGCCACGCTGCTCCACGCATCCTCGTACAGGTGCAGCGTCCACCCTGCCAACGCCAGCACGCCCACATGCAGCGCCACCAGCCCACGCCGCAGCCTGCCCAGGCGGTACTGTTGGGGCATGGCACGCAGCGCACAGACCGTTGCCGCACCGAGAAGCGCCAGCAGCGTGCCCACCAGCGGAATCCAGCGCAGCGGTTGCCAATCATCCAGCGCTTCCGCGCGCGCCAGCAGTTGCTCGGCCACGCGCAGGCGCGCCACGGGATCGGGACCACCGCAGCCGTCCACCACCGGCACCAGCAGCAGATCCACGCGGGAGTGGAAGTAGCCGGCCCCCAGGCCAAGCGACAGCAGCGCCACCAGCTGCAAAAGAAACACCATCACCCCCGGTCCGAACAGGCGGCCGAGGCGGGAAACAGCAGAGCGCATCGATTCATCCATGACAACAACGCGCCATGCTATCCAGCCACACCACCGCTGTCGGCTGGCAGATACGACAACAGCTGGCGCCTATCGGTAGGATGTCGATTGAAGTGGATGCATATGTGAGGACGTGCACAGGATGGTGATGTTGTACCTGGTGGTGCGAACACTGCTGCCACTGCTGGCATTCGCACTGGCGGCGTGGGGGGTGTCACGCCTGATCAAGGCGCGCGTTGCCCGCCTGCCGCCGGTTCCGCTGAACCTGCCTGCGCACAGCAACAGTCCGCGCAAGAAGGACCGACGCCTGTACGCACGTGCACTGCGTCGTCGGCCAAGCCTGCGCACCGCAACCCGCCCCGCCAGCGCACCGCGCCGCTGGCATCTGCTGGGCGTGATGGTGGCGATCGCTGCGCTGGCAGCCACGGTGGTGGCCATGCCCGACGGCGCGCGCTTCCAGGTGATGGTCGAGAGCGTGCGCGGCTACCCGGTCACGCTGGCTGAAGTCCGCGTTCCGGTGGCGGCACAGGCCGTGGTGCTGCAGCGATGGCGGCCCTCGCTGGCGCCGCTGGCGCGCCCGGTAACGATGCGCTATCCGATCGGCCGCTTCGGCGGCGACCATGAAGCACGCGCACGGCTTCCGGTGCAGATCCGCCACCTCGACGATCGATTGCAAGTGGCGCTTCCCACCGCCGTGGATGCGGTGGCATTGCAGGCCGAGCTGGCACAGCGGTCTGGCCTGCCGGCCGGCGCGGTTTCGGTGCGCCAGGCGCGGGTAGCGCCCTGGATGGACGCCGGCTGGGAACCGCTGAGCGACCCCTAGCGCCCAGCCCGCGCTCGGCTGCCAGGCTTACACCTCGCGCGGCAGCTTGGCGGCCCACATGTTGTCGACCAGATTCGGATACGGGCGCCCGTTCTCCTCCGCCCGCTGCCGCGCTGCCTCTTTCTGGGCAGGCGACAGCGGCTGGGATTTCTGGCCCTTGGGGTTGGGCTTCTTCCACGGCGGGGTTTCGGTCTTGCGCATGGCGCCAGCTTACTTCTTCAGGAAGTTCAGCAGCGCCAGATTGAAGTGGTCGGCATGGCTGGTGTTGCAGCCGTGCGGCGCGCCTTCCAGGATCACCACCTCGCTGCCCGCAACGGCCTGGTGCGTGCGCTGGCCCGAACCTTCGAACGGGACGATGGCATCGCTGTCGCCGTGCAGGATCAACGTCGGTACGGTGATCTTCTTCAGGTCATCGCGGAAGTCGGTGGTGGCAAAGGACTGCATGCAACCCAGCGCCGCCGTCTGGTCGGACTGGTGGCACAGCGCGATCGCCGCCTGGCGCTGCTCTTCGGTCACCATCAACTTGCCATCGGCGCTGAAGAAGTCGCGGGTGAAGCCATCGAAGAAGCTCTCGCGGTCCTTCTCCAGGCCGCTGCGCATCTCATCGGCCTTGTCCTGGGTCAACGGCCCGTCCGGGTTGTCGTCACTTTTCAGCAGGTAAGGCGGCACGGCGGCGGCGAACACCACGCTATGCAGGCGGTCCTCGCCGTGGTTGGCCACGTAGCGTGCCACCTCGCCACCGCCCATCGAGAAACCGACCAGCGTCACGTCGCGCAAGTCGCGTTCTTCAATCAGCGCGGCCAGGTCCGCCGCCAACGTGTCGTAGTCGTAGCCGTCAGCGGGCTTCTCGGAGCGGCCGAAGCCGCGTCGGTCATAACTGATCACCCGGTACTGGGCATCGCGCAGGATAGACACCTGCGTCTTCCAGGCATCGGCTGACAGCGGCCAGCCGTGGATCAGGATGACCGGGCGGCCATCGCCGCCGGTGTCTTCAACGTGCAGGCGGATGCGGGAGGCAGGCATGGGGGCTCCTGTGGAAGGGAAGAGTTGCAGGCTAGAACCCCGCCCCTATGCCGCCCGTGAGGGAATCGCGGCGCGCTGTGACACGGCGTGCACAGGCTGAAGGGACGCCCGCCCCGCCAGATACCAGTTTCATCGCGTCCAGCGCCGGTTTCGTCGCAGCACGGCGGCAGGGTGCGGTGGGGCGTGCCAGCCTGCGCGGACCACTTCCGGGAGATTCGCCATGCTGCTGCTCACCCTGCCCCTGCTGGCCGCCGGCCTTGCCGCTGCCCCGACCGCGCCGAACAGCCTGCGCGAACAGATCCGCCAGGCCGATACGCAGCTGTTCGCCGCCGCGTTCGATGCCTGCGACGCCGACAAGGCCGCGTCGATGACCACCGAAGACATGGAGTTTTTCCATGACAAGGCCGGCAAGTCCGCCAGCAACCGCGACGACTTCCGGCGCAGCGTGGCCGCCCTGTGCGAAAGCAACCGCGCCAACCACACGCACCTGCGCCGTGAGCTGGTGGAAAGCTCGCTGCAGGTGTTTCCGCTGCACGACGAGCGGGCGCTGGAGATCGGCGATCACCGCTTCCACGAGCGCGATGCGAAGGGCGTGGAGCGCTGGACCGGCCAGGCGCGCTTCATCCAGGTGTGGCGGCGGGTGGATGGGCAGTGGCAGGTGGAGCGGGTGATCAGCTATGACCATCGGCCGGCGGATTGATCGGCGCGACGTCATGTAGAGCCGAGCCCACGCTCGGCTGTGGTTCGGTGGATGGATTAGGCGTCCTGACCCGCTGGTTCACAGCCCTCGCTTCTTGGCCTCAGCCACAATGTCGGCCATGACCCGGCGTTCTCCCAGCTGGGCGAGGAACAGCAGGTGTTCGGCGGCATTGACCTTCTTCAGGTGATCGAGCCGGCATGGCCCACCGAGTGCAAGTGCCGGGACGAAGCCATACATCTCGTCGTACGACAGCGGGCCTAGCAACCTCTCGGCTCTGTGGAAAAGGGGCTCATTCCTCTCGTCGGTTTGATCCTGGCCGGACCGCTTCACCATTGCTATCCACGATGCCACCAGAAAGTCCGCTCCTCGCTCACTCATCCAGCGTGAGTTTTCGCTCGGGAAGATCATTGCCCATTTGCAGTCAATGGTCAGCCTGAGCCCTGTTCTTGCCCCCAGCACTTCCATATCACCAAATGCACTTCGACCAATGACGTAGTAGTCGTCTTTTCCATAGAACTCGGTCCCGTACAGCCAGCTCTTCAGAACCTCGGAATAGTCATCAGGATCAGTCATCCAGAACAGTCCACGGCCGTAACCGGAAAAGCCATACGCTCTCCAGTACTCCAGTAGCCTCCCTGGCAGCTTTCCCTGGTAATGAGCCAGTTTCGATTGGGACACCGGCCGCGTGTCCACTGCTGGTCCGAAGCCTTCGTCCACGTAGAAGAGCTCGAACTCTTCGTCGACCATTTCGATCATCTGCATCGCTCCAGCCCGCCGTTCATTCTGGTTGACCTTCTCTCGCCCACTGGCACTTGCCTTGCTGCTTCATCCAATTCCTGAACCCGCGTAGTTTGGTCCTTCCTGGCACGACTCCATTGCCGGCCAATGGTTTGATTGACCTCTCCATCGCCGAAATCATCAATTCTGTCCTTGCCACCTGCAATCAGATCAGGATTGTGAAGCGCATTTAGAACCCTCATCTGCTCATCGGCATGCTCCGCCGCCAGTCGCCTCGCTTCCCTTGCTGAGCGGTCCGGGGTGTTCAGTTCTCTGAACCTCTCTTCCTCAACCTTGCTTCTGTGCCTCTCCCTTGCGTCTTGAGCGGCCTTCTTGTCTCGGTTCTTCGGATCAAAAGCTGTTCTACCAGCAAGGTAATCCTCCACACTCATATCGTTCAGCCCCTGCTCCTGCCCCTTCAACTGCCGATCCATCTCCGGGTACTTCGATGCTGGCAGCTTCTGCGGGCTGAAGCACGGCAGCTGCTTCCGCGGCATGCGCCTGGGTAGCCGTGGCGTCTCCACATTCCGATTGCCATCGGGCGTGCGGTTGCCATCTGCCTGTCGGCGTTTGCGGTGCTTCAGCGCCTTCGCCAATCCCTTGAACGCGTCCTCCACTTCCTCCATCAGGTGCAGCAGTCGCGAGCCGATTCGGATGGCCGTTCGCCCGGCCTTGGCTGCCGCGTAGCCAAACCCCGCCGCGCCCCCCAGCTCCACCGTCACCGCGGCCAGCAGGATGGAGACCACCACATCCATCATGATCTGCGCGCCGAAACGCGCCTGCACATTCTCTTGTTCGTCCGGTGGCACCGCGTCCCACCAGGCCACGGCGAAGGCCGGTAGCTGCTGGGTGATGGCCGGATCTTCGATCAGCAGGTTGAACAGTTCCTTGGCTTCGCTGGCAGCCGCCATCACGGTGTCGCCCGCCGCGCGCATCGTGGCGATCTTGCGGTCCATGGCATCGCGGTCGCCCGTCAGCAGCAGGCGCGTCCATTCGCGTATCTCGCGGTCGGTCTTGTACATCAACACCGCCAAATCGACGGCGGTCTCGACCGTTCCCACCACGTAGTCCCAGGCGCCCTGCCCGGTGCCCAGCGCCTGATTGCCGCGCTGTAGGCCCCAGCGCTTGAGCGCGCCTGCGTCGTCCCATTGCTGCCACGCCGTGGCCATATCGCTGCGGGTCTGCGCAACGATCGCGTCCAGCGCTGACTTGAGCTTCGCGCGCGCCGCGAGGATGGGCGCATCGTCGTCATCGTTCAGGTCAGGCTGAAACAGCAACTGGAGCGTCTGCACCGGGCCAACGACAACGTCCGGGATGCGTGCGCGGCCTGCGTCATCCAACTGGCCGGTCACCACCCGGTCGTCGGGCAGCATCACCTGGTAGCCCACGCCCCGTACCGGCGTGCGGTCGAGGTCACCGTAGTGGTAGTGCAGCAGGATGTCTTGCTTGCTGGGTGGCGCTACGTCAGGCTCATGCGCAGCGGTGCCTGAGGGTACGAATCCCGCTGACGGTGCAGCGTTGCCAGACGGTGGGGACGCCGCTTGCGGCCCAGCGCCTCCGCCCGCTTCCACCGTCACCGTGCTCTGCCGCGAGGCCAGCAGACGGCAACCGCAGGCCAGCGAATCCCCGTGGCGGGCCAACGGCTGGCCATCGATCAGGAAGCTTTCATCGCCGGTGACGATGGCGAAGAAGCCACCGTGCTTCGGGCAACTGGCCTTGTCGCCCACGCGCGCGATGGCGATGTTGTTGATGAAGGTGCTGGGCGCACCGGTTAACACTTCGCCGCCACCGGTGGTGCGGTCGCCGACCACGATCACAACCCGCTGCATGCGCGCTCCCTCGCTTGATGCTGGGGAAGGAGGCTAGTGAGCGGCTATAGGCGTCGGGCGGGAAAAGCGGGTTTTTGCAAGTAGTCCTAGTGTGATCGCGGCTATCAGGATGATCTGACTCTCTAAAGGCTCTTCCGACTGCCCGGCAAACAGGCCGATCCCGACGAGCATCGCTGAGCGTAGCTGCGTCCTCATCGTCTCCGCACCAGATCGGCGGACTCACGCTCTAGGCCCGGTGTCCGCGTAGCCCGAAACCCTCAGAACGCCGGCCTGCGACTATCCCCGTCGCAATCAACACCAACTTGATACGCATTGCAGATGGATAGGCCTGCATGCATTAATTGCGCCTATCGAAAACCGTGCAGGGTGTGGGATGGGAATCAGGGAAGAGTTGCGCAGGGTCATGGAACTGCAATCTGAGTACAGCTCGCTGGCCACCACCGCCATGAACGAGCGCGGCCAGATCATCAGGCACCAACTTCCCTCCATCCTTCGAGAAGATGCTGAGGCGCTTCGCACCGCGGCGGATATCGCACAGGGCGACTTCCTGCTTGAAGGGGGAGATGGCGTCGGTCGAAGGGCACTTGTGCCGTGGGTGCGGTTTGCTTCGCGAGTTCGATCCCCCAAGGCCACTGATGGCTGGTATGTGGTGTGGCTGTTCCGGGAAGACGGCTCCGGGGTTTACCTAGCGCTCTCGCATGCCTCCACCAAGAACGTGGATGGCGACTTCATCAAGCGGTCTACCGATGAAGCCCAGCGCCTGACAACGTGGGCGCGTGAGGTTCTGGCGAGCGATATTCCCAACGATCCGCGCGTCCACCATTCCATGACCCTTGGCTTTGGCGACCTGGCAAAGGCTTACGAGAGAACCACCGTAGTTTCGTACTTCTATCCGAAGGCGGAGGTACCGCCCGATGAGCAACTGCGAGCTGACATGCTCTCTATGGCGCGGCGCCTGAAGAGCATCTATCGCGGTGAACCCGCACAGAAGCGCAGCGGGCAGACCTCACCAGACGTCATTGCGGTGGTGGAGGCCATCGAGGAGGCCGCTTCAGGTCGCGAGAAAACAGGCCAAGGCTTTGGGCTTACGCAACCGGAACGCCGTGCCGTGGAGCTACGCGCGATGGCACTGGCCAAGAGCTACTTCCATGGCAAAGGCTATGCAGTTGAGGACACCAGTAACCACGCGCCTTACGACCTGAAGATCGTCAAAGACAGCCAAACACACTACGTCGAGGTTAAGGGCACAACCGGTGGACTGGGCGATATTGTGCTTACGAAGAACGAGGTTCAGCATCATCTGAACCATCATCCCAACAACGCCCTGTTCGTTGTTTACGGCATTCAGCTACACACACAGAACGGCACGCCCATTGGAACGGGTGGCACTGACCACGTTCAACAGCCCTGGCTGATCTCGAATGATCGCCTGCAACCTCTGGCCTATCGCTACCGTATCGAGTGAAAGAGGGCCCGAACGGCCCCGCCACATTAGGACGGGGCCGTACCTTGTGCCTTACAACTGAATCCGCGCCACGCTCTCGTCAGCGCCCTTATCATCCTTCTCGCCGTTCTTGATGCTCACGAACAACACGTTGTTCTTCGCATCCAGCGCCAGGCTGTTCGGGTGGGTCGGCACCTTGTAGGTGGCCACCTTCTGATAGCTGTCACTGTTGTACGCCGTCACCGTGCCCGCTTCGCGGTTGGTCACGTACAGGCGCTTGCGCGGTGCGTCCAGCAGGATGCCCAGGGGGCCGGCATCGGTCGGGATGCTGGCCAGTTCCTTGCCGGTGCTGCGGTCGAGCACCAGCACGCGCTGGCCCGGGTGCTTGCTGACCAGGCCGCTGCTCTTGGCCTGGTAGCCACGCAGGAATTCCGAGCCTTGGTCGGTCACGAACAGGCGCTTGCCGGCCGGGTCCAGCGCGATGTTCATCGGCTGCTCGGCGGCGATCTTGTGCTGGGCCACCACCTTGTTCGAATCGGTGCCCACCACCACCAGGTCGGCCAGCAGGTTGCTGGTGTAGACGCGCTTGTTGGCCGCATCCAGCGCCAGGCCCGGCGCCTTGGCGTTGCCCAGGCCGTCGATGGTGTTGATCACCTTCAGCGTGGTGGTGTCGATCACGAACAGCACGCTGCTCACGTCCGGCTGGCTGCTGTGGCCGGTCACGTACAAGCGGTTGCCGGCACTGTCCACCACCAGCTCGCGCAGGTCATGGGTGTAGGCGGCCTTGCCGTCCTTGCCGGTCTTCTTCTCCATCAGCTGGATGGTGCCGATGGCCTTGTTCTGTGCGGTGTCCACCACGGTCACCGACAGGTCCACGGTATTGCCCACGTACAGGCGATTGTGGGCGTCATCCAGCACCACGCCGAACGCCTTGCGCTCCAGCGGGATGCGGGTTTCCACGGCCAGCGTGGCCGGGTTCAGACGCAGCACCTGGGCCGGGCCGGCGTCATCGCCGAAGCCACCGGACGAAGCGACGAACACGGCGTTCTGTTTCGGGCTGTAGGCCAGTTCGTACAGGCCCTTGGCCACGGCCTGGCGCTGCACGGCGGTGCTGGCACTTGCGGCGGGGGCGTTATCGGCGAACGCAGAGGGCACGCCAAGGCTGAGCGAGACGGCAAGGGCCAGGGCGGCCGAGCGGAGAGCGGAATGAGGGAACATGCGAGCATCCTTGAAAGGGCACGGGAGGGTGTCCTGGCTCGCTGGGCCGTACTGCGACGGCCCGCTCCGGCGCGGTTTGCGCGGGGTGGGCTGGCTGGGTTGCGGGGGGAATGTTAACAGGTGGGGGGCGTGGCGTGCGTCTGCACGCGTATGGCAGGCGCGCGGATTCGGCATTCAGATCACTGCGTGGAGGCGGACGCTATGCTGTTACCGCACCGGAATGGAAACCACGCATGCCCCGTTTGAACGCTGCCCTAGCACTGACCCTCGTTCTGATGCTGCTGGGCGCTATGCCTGCCATGGCCATGGATACAGACCCCCGTATTTCCACGGAGGTGTTTGTAGAAGCCGGGGACAACCCCACCTTCAAACTGCAGCAGGCGCCTGCGGTGGTGTATTCAACGGCACCGGTCACTGCCGCCGACACGTTGCCGCAGTTTGCTTTGCAGGTGCGGTTGGTGGCTCAGCTGGATGAGCTGGGCCACGTAACCAACGTGATGGTGACGCGGTCCAGCGGGCGGCGGGAGTTTGATCGTGCGGCGCTTGATGCGGTGGGTGAGTGGCGCTTCGATCCGGTCGTGGTTGAAGGTGTCGCGAAGCATGCGCGGGTTCGGGTGCGCTTGATCTTCTCGCCGGCGGCCGAGGCGCCTGCCTCCTGAACCGCTGATCCAGCCTGTCGTAACTGGCCTGCACCGCAGGCGTGGCCGCGGGCATTTCTGTGCTTTGGGTCAAAAACGCCAAGTCCTTCAAGACCATTGCGGCGCAATCGCTTGATGGCTTAACACCGTGTGCGACAATGCCGAAAGCGTCAGCACTGGCAGTCGCCGGTTCTGGATTTTCTTGGCATTTGGCAGCTGCGCGGGTATCTCTTGGCGTGCCACCGGAAAAGGGTGGCGCGGGACTCGAAAACCCGTGTAACTGCCAGCTGTAGCCGCTCGCCAGCCGGCGTCACCTTTTGTGTGGCGCCGGCTGGCAATCCGTTCGCGTTCCATGGCGGGCGGTGCGTGGGGGTCTTCGGACCCGCCGGTCTGGCATTTACCGGTTTTCGAGCCCGCACCGTCCGCCACCTTTATCGGTGGCGCTGCTTTCTGTCCTGTACGGAGCATTGCCATGAGTGCAACGAAGCTACCCGGTGTGAACACCCGACGCGATCCGGCCAACACCGATCACGAAGATGCATCCTCCCCCTACCCACTTGGATTTATCGCCACACTGCATCGCATTGGCGCGGGCGCCGCTGCCGATGGGCAGCCCTGGCCCGAGCGCAATCTGAGCCTCGGGCGCAGCATGCAGATGGCCGATGCGGATTGCGCGCTGGGTGGCCTGCGCGTGGTGGCGGAGCTGATGCTGGCGGCGGAGCGCACGCGACAGAACGGCACCGACGAAGAGTACGTGGGGGATCGGGTGATGGAGGGGTTGAAGATGGCGTGTGTGGCGTTGACTGTGATGGCTACGGAGCGGGTGCAGGGGCAGAGGTAGCCCAGTTGGACTCAGCGATCTGTCGCGTGATTGCTGACTCTCCGCGCGCTATCGGCCAACCGTACTGTTTCTGGTCCACCTCCTATCTGCAGAGCGTCCAATGAGGCCTGTGATCTATGGCGTCGTCCTGTTGGCGGCGCTGTGTGCGGCGATCGACAGCTGTCATGTACCCAAGGCTGGCTTGCAACTGCGGACCTTTCCGAAAGTCTCCGACGCTGAGTTTGCTGTCATGCGCGAGGAGGCCGTTCGGCTTGTGAGCGGGGGCCAGGTGCTGGACACGCGGCACTTGGGAGAGAGGTACTTCGAGGTCAGTTGCGACGGCAAGCCCGTGATGGTGGTGGACAACTCGTTGGAGCAGCTTGTGATTGTGCTGTATGCACATGCGGAAACTGATGTCCCTTGCGTCGTGCCGGTGCTATCGATTTGGAGTACGCGAACTGTCTCTGAACAGGCGTACCCAGACTGGAAATGAGTACAGCAGCTTGGGCGCCACGCTAGACGCCCTCTCTAGTGCGCAGTGGAACCGCAGGCGAAGTCGTGATACCCGATTGCACGCCTTAAATGCCGCAGGCCCTTGTTCAGCCACAGCCCCCGCGTTAGGGGTGGATCTACCAAACAGTCGCGCTGCGGGTTGTCTGCAATCGGAGAGGTAGCTGGCTAAGGAAGCAAAGAATGCGATTCGTCGCTTGATTGCCGATTCCTCTTACCTGATCCATCTGCTTAGGAGCCTCTCGTTTGTTGCTTCTTCCTGCTGCGCTCTGCTGAAACTCTAGCGTGATCTTCAAGCAGCCTTGCACCGGGCTTGTCGGCAGGCATCGGAGGCTTCCGCAGCTGGACGCCGTGCAACTCATCGTAGGGAGATCGCCGTGCACTGTTAGCGATTTGAACTGCGAAATGCTCATTGTTCCACAGCAGACCAAGATTAAATAGGGCATGAACGTCCGCTCGCAGCAGCAGCCCGTTGTCGACTTTGTTGGTGTGGTCACCGCGATAGGGGCTGAAGTGTGCCACCTCAAGAAGCTCGGCAATCTTGCAGCCCGTGACCGCGCACACCTTGCCATAGGCCTTTAATAGCTTGCGACGAAATGCCCTCTGTCCGCGGCGCACGTAGATAGCACGCAACTCTTTGTCCCGCTGGTCCTTTCCGTCCGTCGCTTGGGATTCCTGTTCGGCCGCTTCTCTGGCTTGGAATAGCGTCGCGCAGTTCGTCGTTTGGCACAAGCGGACGCCATCTGAGAGTTCTATCGATTGCCTCTGTTCGTCTACAGTGCTCTGCCCGCAGTGGAAGCGGGTTGCGCACGCGGGGCAAATACATCTGCCATGGAAGAACAGAGCTCTCCACCTACCCAGCACCACTGACGAATCACCACGACAGACCTGGAGCAGGGCCCCCCTCTGTGCCGATTCTTTCAGGCCACAATTAGGCATTACCCCGGGAGTATTTAACTACGCCGCGCCGCCTCGCGAATAACTTCATGCGCATTTTCATTCTCCACCATGCTTACTATTTTTTCACCGAGAATATGGAGATTGGGAAAACTCCTCATCGATCCTGCAGGAACTCCAAATCGATGAATGGCTAGTAGCTCCATTTCGCGCCGTGAAAAGACTCCATCAGAGATCGCACGTGAAATTTGATCATTGCTAAGTCTGAGTAACGATTCCAAGTCTGGCTCAGATCTTTTTGCACCACCTCTTACCTCCAGCGCCCCCTCAATCTCATTCAACGCCGTCTTTGCGAGAAATCTCGAAAGGCGGCGCGCTGCGATTACAAGCTCCTCAGATTCTGGACCGGCACTATGAAGAACGGGCTCAATGGCTCGAACATACGCAGCCAGCACCTTGTATGGATTCGATTTTGAATTACTCTTTTTCACGCTGAGTCAATCCTCTGCTTAAGCTCTGTGCAAATTTTTGTCATCATTGATTTGACGTCGAGCGTCGCATTTGCACCCCAATACTTCCAAACAGGCCAACCAGCGTTCACAGATTCAGGGACGCCGATGTAGTGACGACCGACTTCATTGGTAACGGCCACTCCCCACTGAGACCTTAGGCCGGCGAGTCGCTCGGTATGGATGTTGGTCATTCCCGATGCAGCATTGCCGGCAGTCTTAACGAGTGATGGCACAATGGCCGCCATTCTCGTTGTGGGGACATATGCAGCTGGAACGTCGCTGTCTGGAACTCTTGCCGATTGCCTCAAATACTCGAGTTTCTTATCTATCTTTAAGTCCACCAACCCTTGGAAATGCGTCACACCTCGAGAAGATAGCTCGTCAGGAATGACGGGAACAATGTACGAATGACTGGCGGCCAATGCGTTCTGACTAACTATTTTGGTGGCAGGCGGGCAGTCAAAAATAACATAATCATACCTCGAGTGCGCATCAATCTCATCGAGCCACTTTGAGATGAGCGTCCGCTTTTCCCAGTCGGAAAGAGATGCATTCCCGAAATTCGTTGATGCTAGATCGATTTCAGTGTCATCCAGCTCAAATTGTGCAGAAACGAAATCCAGGCTAGGGTAAAAATCGTATCGACCATCCTTAGCATTGAAAGGATTCTTCACTATTATTTCGTCGCCAGGCATCTGAATTTTTCTACTGGAGAAAGATTCAAAAAGATTATTAATAGTCAGCTTCTTGGCGACCGAATCATTCCACAGGCGCTGACCTAATATTACTATTGAGAGACTAGACTGGTGATCGACATCTACGACGAGGACACGAGATGTATCAGCGAGATAGCACGCCAAATGGAGCGAAAGAGTAGTCTTGCTCACCCCGCCCTTAAAATTTATGACTGATACAGCCTTCAACGCACACCTCCCTGTTTAAGCATTAATTAAATGACCGTCACCAACCCCAACGTAACTTATCGTAGTACGCAGCCAGCTTCCGAAAATAACTTGCGTACGTCGAATTAGCATTTCTCATGGTTTCAAAATTGTCGGCAAGAAATGCTCCGAGCCCGCCGAGGTCAATTTTATCAACAGAAAGAAACCCTATGTACGCAGCCGCGTGCTCAGGAGAAAATGTCGATATAATCTGAGATGAATCCATGCCCTTGCACTTTGACTTGAATCCCCTCTGGTAATAATCAGAAGCCCTGTAATCGCGAATTGGACGAACAACCCACTTATCCAACTTGAAGTCAGATTTATTATACTCGGCAAGACTCTTCACCCCCACGGCGCGCAGATATTTAAAAACTGGAACATTGGGGCTATTTTTTCCTGCACTCTTAATGACTGTCCGGAGGATAGATTCCGCGTCGTAGGAGCGATCCTTTATTATGAGATCCGAGAACAGGTCTAAGGCGGTTATGGATGTATAGCCAACGGCAGACAACCCCTTGGAAACGACCCCCACACCTACAACAAATTCAATCTCCGAGTAATCGCTAATTGACTCCATGTCCACCACACAGAGCTTCGCACCGGGATCTGAAGACTTGATTACCTCATACATCTGCTCTTTACAGAACCGAAGGACGCGAGCTGGAATCTTTCGCTTTGTTGATTCTATTGCGGAATATACCAAGCCGAAGTCATTAGTCCGAACGAGCACCATGGGGATTTGAACCCCATCTATGGTGAAGTACGTCTCTGAAACTGAATCCGAATCACCCGGCTCCGGGCGCTGAACAAATATCAGATTCTTTCGCAGCCTATCAACATTCCCCGGGCCAATACAAAGCGATATTGATCGCAGCAGACTCTTTATGTTGATGTCAGACAAAGAGTACCCAATAAATACTACCGGATGTTCAACAAATACCGTTATGAGCTTAGCTGCGAGATACACATTTTGTGAGGCAAACAGATCATAGTCGTCAGACGTCAACATTAATGAACTCGGCTCAGAGCAGCTGCCGTGAATTTTATAGATCTCGCCGATCTCCTGTGGACTGGAGAATAGCAACTCATTCTGTCCAACGTAGACCTTATATCCCGGGAAGATTTCTTCGATTAGGCCATCCCAGTTGGTTGTAATGACACCATCCACATTGAGACGGGTCAACATCTCCACCTCTTCTTTAAAATCAGAAGACATGGCCAGCTGAAGATTCAAATTAGAGAGATACTTGCAAATCTCAATTCTCAGCGCGGAAGATTCGCTATGAATTCGATCTTTGTTGATCGAACGACTTTCCTCGTATCCCGGCTCAGTCCACCATCGCTCATTGAAATCTCGCGCAACCGCTTTGGCTGCTAGGGGATAGTCACTATTCGCGGTAGCCAGATATCGCTCAAAAGGTCGATCCGGACCGCAGAACCGCTGCAAAAGACCTTTCCAATCTTCCAGGCCTAGATAGCGCCTGGAAAAACCTGAGCCCAAAAAAAGAAATGGCCCAGAAGACCTGGATCCAAAGAGATTACTCAATTCGGCTTTTATGGACATCCCTTCCCTCTCAATACAAGTGAGGGTGGCAAATGCCACCCTCACTGAGTATCCCGCTAATCAAACCCCAACAGGATTAGCCTTCTCCGGATCAATCTTGTACTGCTTGATCGCCCGGGCCACATCCTTCGCGGTCATCTTCCCTTCCTTCGCCAGCGCCGCAATCGCGGCATGCGCGATGTAGTACCGGTCAACCTCGAAGAACCGACGCAGGTTCGCACGCGTATCCGAACGGCCAAACCCATCCGTACCCAGCACGGTGTACGACATCGGCACGAACGCACGGATCTGGTCCGCATACGCACGCACGTAGTCGGTGGCGGCAATCGCCGGGCCCTGGCGGCCTTCCAGCAGCTCGGTCACGTAGGCCTTGCGCTGCTCACCTTCCGGATGCAGGCGGTTGGCACGTTCCACGTCGAAACCATCGCGACGCAGTTCGTTGAAGCTCGGGCAGCTCCAGATGTCGGCGGTCACGCCGAAGTCCTTGTCCAGCAGCTCCGCCGCGGCAATGGCTTCGCGCAGGATGGTGCCCGAGCCCAGCAGCTGCACGCGCAGCTCGCCCTTCTTCGGCTTGCCGGCGTCGGTCAGCAGGTACATGCCCTTGACGATGCCTTCGGCCGCGCCTTCCGGCATTTCCGGGTGGGTGTAGTTCTCGTTCATCAGGGTGAC
The DNA here is from genome assembly GCF_030985895.1 of Stenotrophomonas sp. Sm6012. NCBI lineage: Bacteria > Pseudomonadati > Pseudomonadota > Gammaproteobacteria > Lysobacterales > Lysobacteraceae > Stenotrophomonas > Stenotrophomonas sp. Sm6012. Next base: position 20,321 of record NZ_JAPTFX010000064.1, read on the forward strand.
GTAGTAATACTCGTCCACCTGGTCTTCCATCATGCGCTTGGTGCCGTGCTGCAGTACCACGGTCACTTCGAAGCCGAAGGTCGGGTCGTAGCTGCGCACGTTCGGGATGCCACCGGCCACCAGATGGCTGAAGCCATCTTCGTGCTGCAGGCCTTCACCGTTCAGCGTGGTGCGGCCGGCGGTGCCACCCAGCAGGAAGCCGCGGGTACGCATGTCGGCGGCCTGCCAGGCGATGTCGCCCACGCGCTGGAAGCCGAACATCGAGTAGTAGATGTAGAACGGCAGCATCGGCACGTTGCTGACCGAGTAGCTGGTACCGGCGGCCATCCAAGAGCTGATCGCACCCGGCTCGCTGATGCCCTGCTGCAGCACCTGGCCGCTCTGGTCTTCGCGGTAGAACATCAGCTGGTCGGCATCGACCGGCTTGTACTTCTGGCCGAACGGCGCGTAGATACCGATCTGGCGGAACAGGCCTTCCATGCCGAAGGTACGGGCTTCGTCGGCCACGATCGGCACGATATGCGGGCCCAGTTCCTTGTCACGCAGGGTGATGTTCAGGCTCTGCACGAACGCCATGGTGGTGGAGTAGCTGCGCTCGCCGCTGCTCTTCAGCAGGCGGTCGTAGGCTTCCAGCTTCGGCGCCACGAAGGTCTTGTCGGCCTTGCGGCGGCGCTGCGGCAGGTAACCGCCCAGCGCGGCACGGCGTTCCTGCAGGTACTGCACTTCCGGCGAATCCGGGCCCGGGTGGTAGAACGGCACCTGGCCGTCGGCCAGCTGCGCGTCGGTCACCGGAATGTTGAAGCGGTCGCGGAAGTGGCGCACCGCTTCGTCGTCCAGCTTCTTGGTCTGGTGGGTCGGGTTCAGTGCCTCACCGGCGCTGCCCATGCCATAACCCTTCACGGTCTTGGCCAGAATGACGGTCGGCATGCCCTTGGTGTTCACGGCCTGGTGGTAGGCGGCGTACACCTTGTGCGGGTCGTGGCCACCACGGTTCAGGCGCCAGATGTCGTCGTCGCTGAGGCCGGCGACCATCGCAGCGGTTTCCGGGTACTTGCCGAAGAAATGCTCGCGGGTATACGCGCCGCCGAAGGCCTTGCAGTTCTGGTATTCGCCGTCGACGGTTTCCATCATCAGCTTCTTCAGCACGCCGTCGCTGTCCTTGGCCAGCAGGGCATCCCAGTAACCGCCCCACAGCAGCTTGATCACGTTCCAGCCGCCGCCACGGAACACGCCTTCCAGTTCCTGGATGATCTTGCCGTTGCCGCGCACCGGGCCGTCCAGGCGCTGCAGGTTGCAGTTCACCACGAAGATCAGGTTGTCCAGGCCTTCACGGCCGGCCAGCGCGATGGCGCCCAGGGTTTCCGGCTCGTCGCTCTCGCCGTCGCCGATGAAGCACCACACCTTGCGGTCGGACTTCTCGATCAGGCCACGGTTTTCCAGGTAGCGCATGAACTGCGCCTGGTAGATGGCGGCCAGCGGGCCCAGGCCCATCGACACGGTCGGGGTCTGCCAGTACTCCGGCATCAGCCACGGGTGCGGGTACGAGGACAGGCCACCGCCGTCCACTTCCATGCGGAACTTGTCCAGCTGCTCTTCGCTGATGCGGCCTTCCAGGAAGGAACGCGCGTAGATGCCCGGGGCGCTGTGGCCCTGGATGAACAGCAGGTCGCCCGGGTGGTTTTCGCTCGGGGCGCGCCAAAAGTGGTTGAAGCCCACGTCGTACAGGGTGGCACCGGAGGCGAACGAGGCGATGTGGCCGCCCAGGTCACCCGGCTTGCGGTTGGCGCGGACCACGGTGGCCATCGCGTTCCAGCGGATGATCGAACGGATGCGCCATTCCAGCTCGGCATTGCCCGGGCTCTTGGCCTCGAGCTGCGGCTCGATGGTGTTGACGTACTCGGTGGTGGGAGAGAACGGCAGGTAGGCGCCCGAACGACGGGTCAGTTCCACCATGCCTTCCAGCAGCTGATGCGCGCGCTCGGAGCCCTCGACATCAATAACGGCCTTCAACGACTCGATCCACTCCTGGGTTTCCACAGGATTCGGGTCGTTGTTCAGCACCTCGTTCAACCAGTTCATTAGCGCTCCCATAACCGCACGCACGCGCGCGACTGTTGTATAGATTTCTAGACCGCAAAGTGTAGCGCACCAAGGGCTTTCGTCACTTGGCTACGCAGGCGTATGGATGCAACCGGCCAGTGTCCGCAAGGGGCTTGCAAGGGCCCGTGATGGCCCTGCGGCGGGCCTTGGCGGCTGCGCGGGCTGTCGCTTGCGGGCCGCTGCGGCCATGTGCAGGACGCAGTGTTACCGCTGCCGATGGCGGTTGTAGGGCAACGCCGGCACCACGGTAGGTGGAGGCCGGGGCGTGGTTCTGAACCGGCGACAACATGTCGCAGCCGCCTCTGGATCGGGACCGCCGATGGGCCCAGCGTGGGTCGCGAGTGATGGGCCTGGCGCCCTGCTCCCTTCCACAGTACCGCCGGGGCGCCCCGCAAGGGGCGCCCCTTTTTCTGTGCGCGCGGCCGGCCGTGGCCCAAAACGGGGCTGCTTGTGGCCGGATCGATGATTGCCGGCTTCGATATATCGATATATCGTTTGCACACTCGTTTACCGATATATCGAAATGAGCCGTACCCCCTCTCCCAGAGCCCGTTCCACCGATCCGGCGGTGCCGCGCCGCAACGGCCAGCCGCGGGTGCTCAGCCGTGGCGACCTGCGCCTGCTGGTGCTGGCCCTGATCGGCGAGCAGCCGCGCCATGGCTACGAGCTGATGCAGCTGATCAGCAACCAGTTCATGCAGGCCTATACGCCCAGCGCCGGCACCATGTACCCGCTGCTGGCCAGCTTCGAGCAGGCCGGCTGGATCGAGGCCGAGGAAGTGGACGGCAAGCGGATCTTCCGCATCACCGCCGCCGGCGAGTTCGAGCTGAAGGTGCAGCGCACCCAGGTGCGGCTGGCGCAGCGACGCGCCTTCGACCGCGCCCGCGAGATCACCAAGGCCTCGCTGCCGCCGCCGCTGGCAAGCGCCCTGCGCGAGTTCAAGCGGGCGCTGGTGCACCACCACGGCCGCTGGGCCGAGGGCGAGGCGGACGAGGTGGCGGCGCTGCTGACGCGGGCCTCGGCCCTGCTGAACGGTACCGCCGGTAGCGAGGCATCACCGCTTTCAACGACCCAGCCAGACTGACTCCAGCCAGGTCCTCCCCCATGCCGCGCGCCCCCGCGCGACCCTTTTACAGGTATCCCCATGACCGAACACAACAACACGCGCCTGCGCCTGGATGTGCGCTTCCGTGAACTGACCGTGCTGCGCACCGAGGAAGTCACCCCGCACATGCGCCGCGTGGTGCTGGGTGGCGACGATCTGGCCGGTTTTGATTCGCCTGGCGCCGACGACCACATCAAGCTGTTCTTCCCCAACGCTGCGGGCGAGATGGTGCTTCCGGTACTGACCGCCGAAGGCCGCAGCTACCCGGCAGGCAAGGAGCCCTCGCCGGCCCGCGACTACACCCCGCGCTGGTGGGACCACGAAACCGGCGAGCTGGCCATCGACTTCGTGCTGCACGACCAGGGCATTGCCGGGCCGTGGGCCGAGCAGGCCCAGCCGGGCGACGTGCTGGTGATCGGCGGCCCGCGCGGCTCGTTCGTGGTGGCCGACAGCTACGACGCCTATGTGCTGATCGGCGATGAAACCGCGCTGCCGGCCATCGCCCGCTGGCTGGACGTGCTGCCGGACGGCGCCGAGGTGCAGGCCTTCATCGAAGTGAGCGATGAAGCCGAGCGCCAGGACCTGCCGCAGTACGAGAACGTGCGCATCCACTGGCTGGAGCGCAACGGCTTCCCGGCGGCCAGCAGCACGCTGCTGGAAGACATGCTGACCGACTTCGAAGCACCGGACGGCGATGTCTTCTACTGGATCGCCACCGAATCGCGTCGCGCCCGGATGATGCGCAAGTTCATCGAAGGCCACCTGGGCGTGCCGCGCGACTGGATCCGCTCGACCGGCTACTGGAAGGCCCACCCGGACGAAACCGACGGCGATTGACCGGCCCGGGGTCAGATCCCTTGCACCGGGGGTAGTGCCGGCCGCTGGCCGGCAACCGCAACAGCTGCAATGTGAGGGATGACGG
>NZ_JAPTFX010000065.1:0-23712 GCF_030985895.1 Stenotrophomonas sp. Sm6012
CGCCCACCCTCAGTAGCCCGGCTTTTGCCGTTGCTCCGGCCTCTGCGGGTGCAGGGCGGCGGCCCTGCCATGCCGCCAACCCACGATTTGACGCACTGCGCAAGAATGCGTTAATGTACTAACGCGCTATTACATTGATGCATGGAAACGACCCCGTGAAAGCCCGTCCCGAGATTGCCGCCAAAGACCCGAAGGCCGACCTGCAGGCCCTGGCCCAGGCCTTTGCCGCGCTGCGCGAGCCGGAACAGGTCGAGGCCTTCCTGCGTGACCTGTGTACCCCGGCCGAGCTGGAAGCCATGGCCGATCGATGGAAAGTGGTGCCCCTGCTACAGCAGGGCGTGCCATACCGCGAGATCCACGAGCGCACCGGCGTCAGCGTGACCACCACCGGACGGGTGGCGCGCACGCTCGAACATGGCCATCGAGGCTATGCCGCCGCCATCGACCGCCTTGCTTCGCGCTGATCCGCGCCCCGTTCCGACCTTCGAGACCTCCCCCATGAGTGCAACCCAGGCAGCGCCGGCACGAGACCGGTTGCGTATCGCCATCCAGAAGAGTGGCCGGCTGGCCGAACCCGCCCGCAACCTGCTCAGCGCCTGCGGCCTGAGCTGGCGCGAGAGCCGCGACAAGCTGTTCTGCTACGGCGAATCGCTGCCGGTGGACCTGCTGCTGGTGCGCGACGACGACATCCCCGGCCTGATCGCCGACGGCGTCTGCGACCTCGGCATCGTCGGCCGCAACGAGCTGGACGAACAGGCCGCGGCACGCCGCCAGAACGGCCTGCCCGACGCCTACCAGGCGCTGCGTGGGCTGGGCTTCGGCCAATGCCGGCTGATGCTGGCGGTGCCCGAGGAATGGCAGTGGCGGGGCCCGGCGCAGCTGGCCGGTACCCGCATCGCCACCAGCTATCCGGCCATCCTCACGCAATGGCTGGCCGAGCAGGGCGTGGACGCACAGGTGGTCGAGCTGTCCGGTTCGGTGGAAATCGCCCCGCGCCTGGGCACCGCCGACCTGATCTGCGATCTGGTGTCCAGCGGCGCCACGCTGCGCGCGAACCAGTTGACCCCGGTGCACAACCTGCTCGACAGCGAAGCGGTGCTGGCCGGTGCGGTGCGCGTGCCGGACGATGCGCGCGCCTCGCTGCGCGCGATGCTGCTGCGCCGCCTCGATGGCGTGGTGCAGCGCCAGGACCGCAAGCTGCTGATGTTCCGCGCCAGCGAGGATCGCGTCGACGCGCTGGCACAGCTGCTGGCTGACGCCGAACCACTGGTGCGGCTGCCGGCCGATGGCGGCGCGCTGCGCCTGCAGACCATGTGCCCGGGTCCGTTGAGCTGGCAGCGCATGGAAGAACTCGAGCGCGCCGGTGCGCAGGGCCTGATGGTGTTGAGCGTGGAGCGGTCGCTGGCATGAATCGTCTGATCTGGTCGCAACTTGATGAGCCCGCCCGCGGCGCGGCATTGACGCGCCCGGTGCAGACCGTGGCCCAGCAGACACGCGAGGCGGTGGCTGCACTGATCGAACAGGTGCGTGCGCAGGGTGACGATGCGCTGCGTGCGATCACCACGCGCTTCGATGGTGTCGAACTGCCTACCTTTGAAGTAAGTGAGGCCGAATTCGATGCTGCCGAAGCCGCCGTGCCGGCCGAACTGCGCCAGGCGATGGTGGATGCCGCCGAGCGCATCGCGCGCTTCCACGCCGCTGGCATGGGCACGGGGTACGCGGTGGAGACCGCGCCGGGCGTGGTCTGTGAACGCATGCTGCGGCCGATCGGTCGCGTCGGTCTGTATGTGCCGGCGGGCAGTGCGCCGCTGCCGTCCACCGCGTTGATGCTGGGCGTGCCGGCGCGGCTGGCCGGCTGCCCGCAGGTGGTGCTGTGCACGCCGCCGCGTGCCGATGGCAGTGCCGATCCGGCGGTGCTGGTGGCCGCCCGCCTGACCGGCGTGCAGCGCGTGTTCAAGCTCGGCGGCGCGCAGGCGATCGCCGCGATGGCCTATGGCACCGCCACCATCCCGGCCTGCGACAAGCTGTTCGGACCGGGTAACAGCTTCGTCACCGAAGCCAAGCAGCAGGTCGCGCAGGACGGCGCCGCCGCTATCGACATGCCGGCGGGCCCATCGGAAGTGCTGGTGATTGCCGATGCCGGCGCCACCCCGGCGTTCGTCGCCGCCGATCTGTTGTCGCAGGCCGAGCACGGCCCGGATTCGCAGGTGCTGCTGCTGACCGACGACGCGGCGATGCTGGCCGCGGTTGAGGCGGAAGTAGAGCGCCAGGTGGCATTGCTGCCGCGCCAGCAGATCGCGCGCCAGGCATTGTCGGCGTCGCGGCTGATCCAGGTCGAGACGTTGGAAGAGGCCTTCGCGATCAGCAACCGCTACGCGCCCGAGCACCTGATCCTGGCCCTACGCGAACCGCGCGACTGGCTGGGCCAGGTGCAGGCCGCCGGCTCGGTGTTCCTCGGTGACTACACGCCGGAAGCACTGGGCGACTATTGCAGCGGTACCAACCACGTGCTGCCTACCGCCGGTGCCGCGCGCGCCTACAGCGGCGTCAGCGTGGCCAGCTTCCAGAACCTGATCAGCGTGCAGAGCGCCAGCGCCGATGGCCTGGCAGCGATCGGTGGCTGCGCACGCATCATTGCCCGTGCCGAAGGCCTGGATGCGCATGAACGTGCGGTGGCGCTGCGCATGGAGGTGGCGGCATGAGCACCGTTGACGATGTGCTGAGGCTGGTGCGCCCGGATCTGCAGGCCTTCGCCGGCTACAGTTCGGCGCGCAGCGCGGCGGTGCAGGGCGAGATCTGGTTGAACGCCAACGAATCGGCCTGGGCCAATCCGGCCGATGCCGCAGGCAGCAGCCGGCGCTATCCGGAACCGCAGCCGTGGGCGCTGCGTGAGGGCCTGGCAGCGCTGTACGGCGTGACGCCGCAGCAGCTGCTGCTCGGCCGTGGCAGTGACGAAGCCATCGATCTGCTGGTGCGCGCCCTGTGCGTGCCGGGCCGCGATGGCGTGCTGGTCACGCCGCCGGTGTTCGGCATGTACGCGGTCTGTGCACGCTTGCAGGGCGCGCCGTTGATTGATGTGCCGCTGGTCGATGGCGAGGACGGCCTGCGCGCCGATCTCGATGCGGTCGTCCGCACGGCACGGGAGCAGAGCGCCAAGCTGGTCTTCCTGTGTGCGCCCTCCAACCCGGCTGGCAGCGATATGAGCCTGGCAGAGATCGAGCGCGTGGCGACTGCACTCCGCGGGCAAGCGCTGGTGGTCGTGGACGAGGCCTACGTCGAGTATGCGCAGCGACCGTCGGCGACCACGCTGCTGAACGCGCATGCCAATCTGGCGGTGCTGCGCACGCTGTCGAAGGCGCATGCACTGGCCGCTGCCCGTATCGGCACCTTGATCGCCGCGCCGGAACTGATTGCCGTGCTGCGCCGCTGCCAGGCGCCGTATCCGGTGCCTACCCCATGTGCGGAACTGGCCGTGCAGGCCCTGCAACCCGCGGCTCTGGCACGCACCGCCGAGCGCGTGGCCACGGTTATCGGCGAGCGCGAGCGCCTGCGCACGGCACTGGCCGGCCTACCCGGTGTGCGTCGGGTGTATGCCTCGGCCGGCAACTACCTGCTGGTCCGTTTCGCCGACGCGCAGGCCACATTCGATACGTTGCTGGATGCCGGGGTGGTGGTGCGTGACCAGCGCGCCGCGCCGCAGCTGGGCGACGCGCTGCGCATCAGCATCGGCAGTCCCGAAGAGAATGACCGCGTGCTTGCGGCCCTGTCGGCGCGGAGGGCCGCCGCATGACCCCGATCCTGTTCATCGACCGCGACGGCACCCTGATCGAGGAGCCGGCCGACTTCCAGATCGACGCCTACGAGAAGCTGCGCTTCGTGCCGCAGGTGATTCCGGCGCTGCTGAAGCTGCGCGACGCCGGCTACCAGTTCGTGATCGTCACCAACCAGGATGGGCTGGGCAGCGAGAGCTATCCGCGTGCCAGCTTCGAGGGTCCCAACGACCTGATGCTGCAGATCTTCGAAAGCCAGGGCATCACCTTCCGTGACGTGCTGATCGACTGCAGCTGGCCGCAGGACAATGCTCCGACCCGCAAGCCGGGCATCGGCCTGATGACGGCTTACCTGCAGGACCGCAGCATCGATTGGGCGCGTTCGGGCATGGTCGGCGACCGCATCACCGACCTGCAGTTCGCCGACAACCTGAACATCCGCGGTTTCCAGCTGCGCACCGCGCAGTTCGGGGGTGAGTGGGACTGGCCGGGCATCGCTCACGCGCTGGCGGATGCACCGCGCACCGCGGTGGTCCAGCGCAATACCAAAGAGACCAAGATCCGCGTTGAACTCGATCTGGACCGTACCGGCGATGCACGCATCGCCACCGGACTGCCGTTCTTCGACCACATGCTGGAACAGATCGGCAAGCACGGTGGCTTCGCGCTGGACATCCAGGCCGAGGGCGACCTGCACATCGACGAGCACCACACCATCGAAGACACCGGCCTGGCCTTGGGCCAGGCCCTGCGCGAGGCGCTGGGTGACAAGCGCGGCATCGGCCGCTACGGCTTCACCCTGCCGATGGATGAAACGTTGGCCAGCGCTGCGCTGGACTTCAGCGGCCGCCCCTATTTCGTGTTCGAGGGCGAGTTCAAGCGCGAGCGGGTGGGCGACATGCCGACCGAACTGGTGCCGCATTTCTTCCGCTCGCTGTGCGATGCCAGTGGCCTGAACCTCAACCTGCAGGTGCGCGGTGACAACGATCATCACAAGGTGGAGGCCTGCTTCAAGGCCCTGGCGCGCGCGTTGCGTCCGGCACTGGCCCGGCAGGGCACGGCCTTGCCGAGCACCAAGGGGGCGTTGTGAGCGACGTCGCGCTGATCGATGCCGGCGGCGCCAACCTGGGCTCGGTGCGTTATGCACTTGAACGCCTCGGCGCCAGCGTTCGGCTGGTGCGCGATGCCGACGGCCTGGTCGGCGCGCAGCGGGTGATTCTGCCTGGCGTGGGTGCCGCCGGGCCGGGCATGCAGCGCCTGCATGCGCAGGGGCTGGTGGAGCCGTTGCAGCGACTGGAGGTGCCGCTGATGGGCATCTGCCTGGGCATGCAGCTGCTGTTCGAGCGTTCCGAGGAGGCCGGCGTGGAGACACTGGGGCTGATTCCCGGGGTGGTGCGCAAGCTGGTACCCGCGTGTGGCATCCGCGTGCCGCACATGGGGTGGAACCGCCTGCTGCCGCTGCGCGAGTCGCTGCTGCTGCAGCGCGTGCCGGAGCGGGCCAGCGCCTACTTCGTGCACAGCTATGCCGCGCCACTCAATACCCACACTGTCGCCGCCTGCGACCACGGTGGCCTGTTCACTGCGGTGGTGGAGCAGGGGCGCTATTACGGCGCGCAGTTCCACCCCGAGCGCTCGGGCGAAACCGGTTCGCTGATGCTGCGCAATTTCCTTGAGGGCACCGCTGCATGAGCTTCATCGTCTACCCCGCGCTGGATATCCGTGATGGCCGCGTGGTGCGCCTGCGGCAGGGCGACTACGCGCAGGAAACCTCGTATGGCGATGATCCATTGCCGCGTGCGCAGGCCTTCGCCGCGCAGGGCGCGCAGTGGATGCATCTGGTCGACCTGGATGCGGCGCGTGCCGGTGGCTATACCCTGGCGCCGTTGCTGGCGGCGATCCGCGCGCAGACGACGCTGCAGGTACAGACCGGCGGTGGCGTGCGTGGCCGCGATGACGTGGCACGCATTCTCGGTGCCGGCGCCGGTCGCGTGGTGGTCGGTTCGCTGGCGGTGCGCCGCCCCGATGAGGTGCTCGGATGGCTCGATGAGTTCGGCGCCGAGCGCATCACCATTGCGCTGGACGCCCGCCAGGATGCCCAGGGCCAGTGGCAGCTGCCGGTACACGGCTGGACCGAGAACGCCGGGGTGACCCTGGATGACCTGGCCCTGCGCTACGCACGCGCCGGCATGCGGCACCTGCTGTGCACCGATATCGCCCGCGACGGCATGCTGGCCGGGCCGAACATCGGGCTGTACGCGCACCTCTCGGCGCTGTTGCCGGGCGTGGCCGTACAGGCGTCAGGCGGTATCCGCGACGTGGCCGATGTCGGCGAGGCACGTGACGCCGGCTGTGGCGGCGCCATCCTCGGCAAGGCCTTGCTGGAGCAGCGCATGGACCTGGCGGAGGCGCTGGCATGTTGAGCCGCCGCATCATTCCCTGCCTGGATGTGCGCGATGGGCGCGTGGTCAAGGGCGTGCGCTTCCGCGACCACGTCGACATGGGCGACATCGCCGAGCTGGCGCAGCGCTACCGCGACCAGGGCGCCGACGAGCTGGTGTTCTATGACATCGGCGCCAGCCCCGAGGCACGTTCGGTGGACGTGGCCTGGATCGAGCGCATCGCACGCCTGATCGACATCCCGTTCTGCGTGGCCGGTGGCATCGACAGCGTAGAAACCGCGCGCCGCGTGCTGTTCGCCGGCGCCGACAAGGTGTCGATCAACTCGCCGGCGCTGGGCCGACCGCAGCTGATCACCGAGCTGGCAGACGAGTTCGGCGTGCAGTGCGTGGTGGTCGGTGTCGACTCGGTGCGCGAGGCCGATGGGCAGTGGCGCGTGCGTCGCTTCAGTGGCGACCCGGACAAGACCCAGGCGGTACCGTTGCGCACTCTCGACTGGATCGTGGAGGCGCAGCAGCGAGGCGCCGGCGAAATCGTGCTGAACTGCATGGACAGCGATGGCGTGCGCCGTGGCTACGATATCGCCCAGCTGCAGCAGGCACGGGCCCTGTGCCAGGTGCCGCTGATCGCCTCCGGGGGCGCCGGAGCGATGGAGCATTTCGCGGACGCCTTTGACCGGGCCGACGTTGACGGCGCTTTGGCGGCCAGCGTGTTCCACAGCGGCGCCATCGCCATTCCGGAATTGAAACGCTACCTGCGCGGACAGCAGATCGAGGTGCGGGATGTCTATTGAAGTGAGGCCGTCACCGGACGCGCTGCAGGCGCTGGACTGGGGCAAGGGCGAGGGCCTGCTGCCGGCGGTGGTACAGGATGCCGATACCCTGCAGGTACTGATGCTGGGCTACGTGAGCGCCGAATCGCTGGCGGCCACGCTGGCGATCGGTCACATGACCTTTTTCAGCCGCAGCAAGCAGCGCTTGTGGACCAAGGGCGAGCAGTCCGGCAACGTGCTGGTGGTGCAGTCGATCAGTGTCGACTGCGACGCCGATACGCTGCTGGTGATGGCACGCCCGGCGGGCCCGACCTGCCATACCGGTGCCGAGAGCTGTTTCGACCAGGCGCCGAAGGACTTCCTGGGCGGGCTGGGCCAGCTGGTGGCGATGCGCGAGGCGCAGCGCCCTCCGGGCAGCTACACGACGAGCCTGTTCGAGGGCGGCATCCGCCGTATCGCACAGAAGGTGGGCGAGGAGGGCGTTGAGACCGCATTGGCCGCCGTGGCGCAGGATGATGAGGCGCTGCTGGGCGAGGCCTCGGACCTGCTGTATCACCTGCTGGTGCTGCTGCGTGCGCGCGGCCTGTCACTGGACGATGCGCGGGCGGTGCTGGAAAAGCGCCATCGTTGAGGTGCGGTAGTCCCGGCCGCTGGCCGGCAACCAGACGATACCCGACGATCATGAGGTTGCCGGCCAGCGGCTGGCACTACCGGCAATGCGCCACGCGTGCGCGATGTCATCAACGGAATCTACAATAGGCGGTCTTTCTTTCCCGGACCGTCCCATGAAACTGCCTGCCGCCTGGCTGTGCTGCCTGTTGTTGACCTCGCCGGCCTGGGCCGCGGACACCGTGGTCAGCGGCAAGGTCTATCTGGAGCGCGACGGCAAGCCGGGCCGGGGTGCCACCGATCCGGGCCTGGCCGGGGTGCAGGTCTCCAATGGCGAGACCATCGTCAAGACCGCCGCCGACGGCAGCTACAGCCTGCCGGTGCGCGATGGCCAGACCGTGTTCGTGATCAAGCCCGATGCCTACGCCTTCCCGAAGGCGGCCGACGGCCTGCCGTCGTTCTGGCGGCACTATCGCCCGAATGGTTCGCCGGCGCTGAAGTACGGCGGCATTGCCGCTACCAGTGACGTCACCCGAAACTGGGATTTCGCCCTGCAGGCGGACCGCCATGACAGCCGTCGCGGCTTCCAGATGCTGGTGTTCACCGATTCGCAGACTGCCAGCCTGAAGGACATCGGCTACTACCAGCAGTCGATCGTGGCCCCGCTGGTCGGCCAGACCAAGGCGCGCATGGGCACCACCCTGGGCGACATCGTCAACGACGACCTGACCCTGTACCCGGTGATCAACAAGGTCACCACGTCGCTGGGCGTGCCGTGGTTCCATGTGCCAGGCAACCACGATCTCGATTTCGATGCGGCCAGCGACGCGCATTCGCTGGACAGCTGGCGCAACATCTATGGCCCGGACACCTATGCGGTGGAAGAGGGCGGCGCCAGTTTCGTGTTCCTCGACGACGTGGTGTACGACCCGAAGGCCAGGCCGAAGTATGTCGGTGGCCTGCGCGAAGACCAGTTCGCCTTCCTCGCCAGCTACCTGAAGGGCCTGCACAAGGACCGCCTGCTGGTGCTGGGCATGCACATCCCGCTGTTCGACGCTGCGCCGGGGCGCGAGACGTTCCGTCACGCCGACCGCCAGCGTCTGTTCGATCTGCTCAAGGACTTCCGCAACGTGCTGGTGCTCAGCGGCCACAGCCACACCCAGCAGCACGTCTACCACGGCAAGGCCGAGGGCTGGAACGGCGACAAGCCGCTGCACGAATACAACGTCGGCGCCAACTGCGGTGCGTTCTGGTCGGGGGTGAAGAATGCCGCCGGGGTACCGGACAGCACCATGAGCGATGGCACGCCGAAGGGCTACGCGCTGCTCGACGTCGCAGGCAACGGCAGCTATCGCCTGCAGTACCGCGTGGCCGGCAAGCCGGCCAGCGAGCAGATCGGCCTGCATGCACCGAAGGTACTGCGCCAGGGCGCCTACCCGGCGTGGGGCATCTACGCCAATGTCTACATGGGCGAGGATGCCAGCGTGGTCGAGTACCGCGTTGATGGCGGTGCCTGGCAGCCGATGAAGCAGGTCAGTCAGCCGGATCCGCGCCTGATGGTGGAGAACGTCGCCGACGACCTGGCCGGCAGCCTGCGTGGCTACGACCGCTCGCCGGAGGCCACCGCGTCGCCGCACCTGTGGCGAGGCGCGCTGCCGACCGACCTGGCCGTGGGCAGCCACAAGGTCGAGGTGCGTTCCACCCAGCCCGACGGTGCGGTGTTCACCGCCACCACCAGCTACAGCCTGCAGACTGCCCAGCCCTGACCCGCGGCAGTGCCGCTCCAGCGAAAGGACCCCGCATGGATATCCGTTTCATGGCCGGCACTACGCCGGTCACCCTCAGCCGCCATTGGTTCACCGGCGCGATGCTGCTGCAGAGCGCCACCGAGAAGGTCTGGGTGCAGCATCCCTGGCACCCGGGCACGCATTTCTCGTTCTCGCTGGTACAGTCGTGGTTGCGCCACATCGCCGGCCATGAAGTGCTGGTCGAACGTACCCGGCCGCTGCTGTTCGCCGGTTTCCGCCCGCAGCGCCTGCGCGTGCTGGTGGATGGTGTGCAGGTGGCCGAGCAGGAAGGCATGTAGGCCAACCTGAACCACCGGCGCGCTAGGCAAAGCCGCTCCGATGCCTGAGAATCGGGGCGATTCAATCGATCCAAGCAGGCCCGCGTGACCATCGCAGCAGCGTCCCCGGTTTCCACCGACTCCGCCCGCGGCGGTCTTCCGCGCAGCCTGGTTGTCGCCGATGTCGGCGGCACCTTTGCCCGTCTGGCACTGGCAGAGACGCTGGCCGGGCAGCCGCCGCGCCTGGGCAGCCATCGCACCTATGCCTGCGCCGAGTATCCAAGCCTGGCCGCGATCCTGGCTGATTTCACTTCGGGCGTTGGCCAGCCGGTGAAGACCGCAGTGGTAGCCATTGCCGGCCTGCTCGATGGCGATGTGCTGATCAACTCCAACCTGCCGTGGACGGTGTCGCTGTCGGCCACCCGCGCGCAGTCCGGGCTGCACGAACTGCAGTTGATCAATGATTTCGAAGCCGTGGCGCTGGCCATTCCCTACCTGCAGCCGGAAACCCTGGTGCCGCTGAACGGCGACGCCGATCCGGCGCGGGCGTTCCCTGCACTGGTACTGGGTGCAGGCACCGGACTCGGTGCCGCGCTGCGCTTTGCCGATGGCGAACGCCCGGTGCTGGCCAGCGAGATCGGCCATGCCGCGCTCGGCGCGGGCAACGCGCTGGAGCTGCAGGTGCTGGGCAAACTGCTGCAGCGCTGGCCGCACGTGGACAACGAACGCGTGTTGTCCGGCAGTGGCCTGATGAACCTGTATCCGTGCCTGTGCGAACTGCGCGGCGCCACTCCGGTGTGGACGAGTACCGAGGCGCTGATCGGCGCCGCCCGCAGTGGCGAGGATGCGTTGGCGGTGGAGACCCTGCAGGTGTTCTGTGCCTGGTTGGGCAGCCTGGCCGGCGACGCGGCGATCGCCGTCGGCGCGCGCTCGGTGTACCTGGCCGGTGGCATTTCCGCGCATGTGCAGGATTTCCTGGCCGATGGCCGCTTCCGCGCGCGCTTCCTCAACAAGGGCGTGCTGAGCGAGGTGCTGCGCCAGGTGCCGGTATGGCGCGTGGAGCACGGCCAGCTGGGCGTGCTCGGTGCAGCGGTCTGGCACGCCGCACGGCAGCCCACGCACGACTGATCGGCAGGGCCGGCATCGGGCCGGTCGTGCATTGCAGACTGGGAGGGGAAGATGGTGGATCGCAGGCAGTTCCTGCAGGCCGGTGCACTGGCCGCAGGCATGGCGGCATTGCCGGGTGTGCAGGCGCGCACGCAGGGTGAGGCCAAGGTGGTTTCCACCTGGGACTTCGGCGTGCCAGCCAACCAGGCCGCATGGAAAGTGCTGGCCCAGGGGGGCAGCGCGCTGGATGCCGTTGAGGCGGGCGCACGCTGGGCCGAGAGCGAGCTGTGCAACCCCACCGTCGGCCATTGCGGCAATCCGGATCGCGACGGCGTGCTGAGCCTGGACACCAGCATCATGGACGGTGATGGCTGCTGCGGTGCAGTGGCCGCGCTGGTGGACATCCTGCATCCGGTGTCGGTGGCGCGCAAAGTGATGGAGAACAGCCCGCACGTGCTGCTGGTGGGCGACGGCGCGCAGCAGTTCGCGGTGCAGCAGGGTTTCGAGCGCAGACATCTGCTGACGCCGCAGGCCGAAGCCGCCTGGCGCGAATGGCTGAAGACCGAGAAGTACCAGCCACAGATCAATGCCGAGCGCCGGGGCATCCCCGGCAACAGCGATAACCACGACACCATCGGCATGCTCGCGCTGGATGCCAAGGGCCATTTGGCCGGTGCCTGCACCACCAGTGGCATGGCCTGGAAACTGCACGGCCGGGTCGGCGACAGCCCGATCATCGGTGCCGGGTTGTATGTCGACAACGAGGTCGGCGCCGCCACCGCGTCGGGTGTGGGTGAGGAGATGATCCGCAACGCCGCTTCTTTCCTGGTGGTCGAGCTGATGCGCCAGGGGCGCTCACCGGCGCAGGCCTGCCGCGAGGCGATCGACCGCGTGGTGCGCAAGCGCCCGGAAGCGAGCAGGACACTGCAGGTGTGCTTCCTGGCGATGAACAAGCAGGGCGAGGTGG
Organism: Stenotrophomonas sp. Sm6012; assembly: GCF_030985895.1. Classification (NCBI taxonomy): domain Bacteria; kingdom Pseudomonadati; phylum Pseudomonadota; class Gammaproteobacteria; order Lysobacterales; family Lysobacteraceae; genus Stenotrophomonas; species Stenotrophomonas sp. Sm6012. The sequence goes on from NZ_JAPTFX010000065.1 coordinate 11,688, forward strand.
GTGCCTATGCACTGCATCGCGGATTCGTCTACGCGGTGTGCGATGCGCAGCGCCAGGATGACCTGCGCGATTCGCCATCGATCTACACGAGCACCCAGACATGAGCACGCTCCTCAGCCTGGAGATCGCCAGCAACTCGGTGGCCTCGGCGCTGGCCGCGCAGGCCGGCGGCGCCGACCGCATCGAACTGTTCGACAACCTGGCCGAGGGTGGCACCACGCCGTCGTTCGCCAGCATCGCGATCGCCCGCGAACGCCTGTCGATTCCGCTGTTCGTGCTGGTGAGGCCGCGCGCGGGCGACTTCCACTACGACGCGCTGGAAACCGAACTGATGCTGCGGGACATCGCGCAGTGCCGCGCGTTGGGCTGCGATGGCGTAGTGATTGGTGCGCTGGACGTGCAGGGTGGCATCGACCTGGCGCTGTGCCGTGAACTGGTGCAGGCCGCCGGGCCGTTGCAGGTGACCTTCCATCGCGCTTTTGATGCCGCCCGCGATCTGTCGTCGGCGCTGGAGCAGGTGATCGGGCTGGGTTGCCAGCGGGTGCTGACCTCGGGCGGGCAGGTCAGTGCCGAGGCCGGGGCTGAGGTGCTGGCGGGCCTGGTCACCCAGGCGGCGGGCCGTATTGCGGTGATGGCAGGCGCCGGATTGGCCCCGGGCAACATCGCAACCGTCGCACGGCAGACCGGCTGTACCGAACTGCACGCCTCGGCCAAGGGCCTGCGGCGCTCGGCGATGCAGTTCCACAACCCGGCCCTGCGCGGTCTGGACCCGGACTGGAGCCAGACCGCCAACGCGACCGTGGCGGCACTACGGCAAGCGCTGGATGGCTGATCGCAAGCCCGGGGTCGGCTCCCTTCGCAGCAGGGCTCTGACGCCACCCGGATACGCACGCGTTGCCAGAAAGTGACGCTTTTGACGCGCGCGGATGGCCAGGCCGCCCGCCAAGCAGCGGAATGCAGGGGCATCCGTATTTCTGGATGGACGATCTGGTCGGGAGCACCGACAGTGGATCCAACGCCTGGTGGCAACGATTCTCCTTCTGAATGCCTCGACTGCTCTTGCTGCTTCTGTGTCTGCTGCCCGTTGCCGTAACTGCTGCGGAAGAGGGGCAGACACCCGTATTGATCTGGAGGGCGGCCGGTTCCGAGGGAGTAAGCAACGACGTCCTGGGCGGGGTGACGCTGACTCCCGCTGCGAAAGGTGCGTTCGTCGACACGCGCGTACATCTGATTGGAAGCCAGCGCTTTAAGGCGGTGTACCAGGTGTTCGATTCAAACGCCGCTAGCCCGATGGGCCGTTGCGGTGCGGGGCACGAGATTCATCTCTTCGTCTACGAACTGATCCCGCCCACGCCTGTCGAGCGGGGCAGGATGCTGATCAGTAGTTGCCTTGAGAGGTTGTCTCTGGATAGCCAGAACTCAGGGCGACCTGGCAGTGAGTCCGACTTTTCCTCCGTGGTCTGGCAGAACAACGGGGTCACCATCACGTGGTGGGCTGGCGGGCCCGACGGAAAGGCATCAAGCCGCTATGTGCTTCGCAATGGCCGTATTGTCCCGGCTCAATCGGGAGAGGGAAGCCGCTGAGGGCGGACAAAACCGTTCCGCGCGCGTTTGTCGCGATCGTGTCATCGATCCGTGGGGCGTTCTCTCAGCGTTGTCTGGCAACTATTTGATTGTCATGGCCAACGGCGGCCGGTTACGGCAATCCGTGGTGTGTTGCTGCGCTGCCGCATGCCGTTGGTGGTTCAGCTGTGCTTTAGTTTGGATCGATCCACAGGGGAGGGTGCCGCACCGGTCCTGGACCGATCCAGGCGCCCGGATCAGCCGTAGTGCCGCGCCACCACCCGTCCGTGCGTCCACACCTTCGAAGAGCAACCACCCATGGCTCAGTCCGTCCGCAAGCGCCGTCACCTGCTGTCCCAGGCCCTGGTCCTGGCCCTGTTGCCCCTGGCGGCCAGCGCGCAGGAAAGTTCCAGTTCGTCCACCAAGGATCTCGATGCGGTCACCGTTACCGGCTCGCGCATCAAGCGCGCCAGCGTCGAAGGCCCGGCGCCGGTCAACGTGATCACCGCCGCGCAGATCCAGAAGGAAGGCTTTGTCAGCGTGTACGACGCGCTGAAGACCCTCACCGAAGCGACCGGAACGGTTGAAGCGGCCTCGCAGTGGGGCTCGCATACGCCCAATGCCAGTGGCCTGAACCTGCGCGGGATGGGCCCGAACCGCTCGCTGCTGCTGGTCAATGGCCGTCGCGTGGCCGACTACCCGCTGCCCTATGGCGGTGAAACCAACTTCTCCAACTACGGCAACATTCCGGCTGCGGCGGTCGAGCGCATCGAAGTGCTGACGGGCGGTGCCTCGGCCATCTATGGCTCGGACGCGATCGCCGGCGTGGTCAACGTCATCCTGAAAACCAACTATGACGGCGACGAAGTGCGTGTGCGCGGCGGTACTTCCACTGAAGGCGGCCGCGATACCTGGGATCTGTCCTGGGCCGGCGGCAAGACCGGCGACAACTGGAGCGTGACCTACGCGCTGCAGTACACCAAGCGCGATCCGTTGTTCGGCCGCGATCGCCCGCAGATGGACGATGCCGATGATGCGCCGTACTCGTCCTGGAACATGGAACAGCGCAAGGTCGGCTTCCGACCCACCGCCGGCCTGGCGCTGATCGATCCGACCAACGGCCAGCGCCTGGCGCCACCGGAAGGCACCTGCGAGAAGTTCAACGGCGAGTACTACACCGCCGATCGCCTGGTCTACAACTACGCCGCCAACACCATCACCAACACCGGCCGCCTGTGCGGCATGAGCGCCGACTACGCCAACTGGCTGTTGACCGGCGGCGCCGAGAACGTCTCCGGCAACCTGTACGCCACCTTCGATTTCAGCAATGACCTGCAGGCGTGGACCAACCTGGCGGTGTATCGCTCCGAAGCCATCTGGGGCACCAATCCGCCCGGCGTGTCGCTGATCGACGATGACAACGGCTATTACTGGGATGCGAACCGCAACCGCCCGATCCTCGGCGTGCGCCAGTTCACCCCGAACGAAGTGGGCGGCCTGGATACGCTGCGCAACACCAACCGCGAACTGTCCTGGGACTGGAGCGCGGGCCTGCGTGGCCGCCTCGCCGACCGTTTCGACTGGAGTGCGACGGTGGGGCGTTCGTACTACCGCGTGGAAGAACGACAGAACGTGGTGGACAGGCAGAAGTCCTACGACTACTTCCTCGGCCCACGGCTGGGCACCACCGCCGGGGGTGAGGCGATCTATGCGTTGAACGAATCACGCTGGTGGAATCCACTGACGCCGGAGCAGTACTGGCAGATGGGGACCGTAGCGAAGAATCGGGCGAGCTCCTGGGTCAACCAGGCGTCGGCGGACATCACCGGTGAACTGTTCCAGGGCTGGGCCGGCCCGATTTCGTTCGCCGCCGTGGCCGAAGTGGCGCAGCAGGGTTATCACCTCAGTCCCGATCCACGCGCCGGCATCGACTTCGACCTGCAGAACGTCGACCGCGGTGGCGGCGAGCGCACGCGCTACTCGGCCGGCGTCGAGTTCAAGATCCCGCTGCTGGACAGCGTGGTCGCCACCGCGGCGGCGCGCTATGACCGCTATGGCAGCTACAAGGCCGACGACAGCGCCGAGGCCCTGAACATCGGCAGCCAGAAGGAAACCACCTGGAACGTCGGCCTGGAATGGCGCCCGGTCGAATCGCTGCTGGTGCGAGGCTCGTATGCCACCAGTTTCCACGCGCCGGACATGCACTACCTGCTGGGCCAGCCCAGCAGCTCCGAAGTACAGACCTATGACCGCCTGCACTGCATCCAGAGCGGTGCCTACCTGGTCAACAACTGCGGCGTGGGCAACACCGACGTCTGGTACACGTTCGATGTGAACCGGCGTGGCACGCCGCTGCTGCGCTCGGAGACAGGCGATTCGTGGACGGTCGGTTTCGTCTGGGACGTGATGCCGAACCTGTCGGTCAGCGCCGACTACTGGGCGATCAAGCTGGAAGACATGATCGTCGACGTCGGTGCCGACGAAGTGCTGGCCAGCGAGGCCGGCTGCCTGACCGGCAAGAACATGGACGGCACGCCGTGGGCCAATCCGGCCGGCGGCGAGTACTGTGCGGGCATCCTGGCGCGCGTGAACCGTGACAGCAACGGACGCCTGGTGTCGATCGAGCGTGGTCCGTTCAACCTGGCCAGCCGCGAGGTACGCGGCATCGACCTGACTGCGCGCTACCGCCTGGAGACCGCGCAGTGGGGCAGCTTCCAGCTGGGCGTGAACTACACCAATCAGATCTCGACCAAGGAGCAGCGCTACGCCGCCGACCCGAACCCGGAACGCCGCGACCGCGACCTGCGCAGCAAGCTGCGCGCAAGCCTGGCCTGGCAGCGTGGCAACTGGAACGCCAATGTCTATGCCGACCGCATCGGCTCTGTGCCGGGCGTGCGCTACCACTGGGGTACCGATCGCCTGGACAACCCCGGTGGCTGCCTGCCGTTCGCCGATGGCTACGTGCCCAGTGACAGCCCGTCGCTGAACTGCCTGGAGCCGGCAACGCGACCGGACGGCTCGCCCAATCCCAACCCGAACGCTGGCCAGCAGACCGCGCGCTACTTCGGGCGGGTCGGACCGTTCATTACCTGGAACTTCAACGTGGGCTATCAGGTGACCGAGCACGCCAAGGTCAATGTCTACGTCAACAACGCGTTCAACTCGGCCAGCTGGAACCACAAGGACCCGTACAAGCTGGACTACGACTTTGCCCCGACGCGCCTGCTCGGCGCGGTCGGCCGCGAGTTCGCACTGGAGTATGTGTTCACCTTCTGAGGAGACCCACCTCCGCTGGTAGATCCACGCAATGCGTGGATATGGACACCTGGATGCCCATTCAGGAAATGCGGGCAGGCTGGATTTGACCTTCCCACGATGGCAAGGTTTAGCCTGTCCGCATCCAGAAGGAATCCATGGGAATCCGATCATGAGTACGTCCCGCGCCACCGCCAGTCTGCCCACCATCAGCCTGCCCATCGAGGGCATGACCTGCGCCAGCTGTGTCGGCCGGGTCGAAGCGGCACTGTCCAAGGTCGAGGGCGTGGGCAGCGTCTCGGTCAACCTGGCCACCGAACGTGCGGATATCCGTGCGTCCGGTCCGGTCGATCGCGCCGCGCTGATCCAGGCGGTGGAGCGGGTGGGCTACGACGTGCCCGCCGCCACTTTGGAGCTGGCGGTGGAGGGCATGACCTGCGCGTCCTGCGTCGGTCGTGTCGAGCGCGCGCTGCGCGCGGTGCCCGGCGTCACCGAAGCCGCCGTGAACCTGGCCACCGAACGCGCCACAGTGCGCGGCGTGGCCGACGCGGGTGCGCTGGTGGCGGCCATCGACAAGGCCGGCTACGCCGCACGCGTGATCGAGGCGGGCGTGCGGCCGGACGACGAGGTCGCAGAGAAGAAGGACGCCGAGCGCGTGCAACTGAAGCGCGACCTGATCGTGGCGACCGTGCTGGCGCTGCCAGTGTTCGTGCTGGAAATGGGCTCACACCTGATTCCCGGCATGCACGGATGGGTGATGGCCACCCTCGGCATGCAGGCCAGCTGGTACCTGCAGTTTGTATTGACCCTGCTGGTGCTGGCCATTCCCGGCCGTCGTTTCTACCAGAAGGGTTTCCCGGCACTGCTGCGGCTTGCGCCGGACATGAACTCGCTGGTGGCGGTGGGCACTGCCGCGGCATTCGGCTACTCGGTGGTGGCGACCTTCGCGCCGAAGCTGTTGCCGGCGGGCACGGTGAACGTCTACTACGAGGCCGCGGCGGTGATCGTCGCGCTGATCCTGCTCGGCCGTTTCCTTGAGGCGCGCGCCAAGGGCCGTACGTCCGAGGCGATCAAGCGCCTGGTCAACCTGCAGGCCAAGGTCGCGCATGTGATCCGTGACGGCCGCGCGGTCGATATCCCGGTCGATGAAGTGATGAGTGGCGACGTGGTGGAGGTGCGTCCGGGCGAGCGCGTGCCAGTCGATGGCGAGGTGGTCGAGGGCCGCAGCTACATCGACGAATCGATGATCAGCGGCGAGCCGGTTCCGGTGGAGAAGCAGCCGGGCAGCAGCGTGGTCGGCGGCACGGTCAACCAGAAGGGCGCGCTGACGGTGCGCGCGACGGCGGTAGGCGCGCAGACCATGCTGGCGCAGATCATCCGCATGGTCGAGCAGGCGCAGGGCTCGAAGCTGCCGATCCAGGCGGTGGTCGACAAGGTCACGCTGTGGTTCGTGCCGGCGGTGATGCTGGCCGCACTGGCGACCTTCCTGGTCTGGTTGATCTTCGGCCCGTCGCCGGCGCTGAGCTTCGCCCTGGTCAATGCCGTAGCGGTACTGATCATCGCCTGCCCCTGTGCGATGGGGCTGGCTACGCCGACGTCGATCATGGTCGGTACCGGTCGTGGCGCCGAGATGGGCGTGCTGTTCCGCAAGGGTGAAGCGCTGCAATTGCTGAAGGATGCGCAGGTGGTGGCGGTGGACAAGACCGGCACGCTGACCGAAGGGCGTCCGCGATTGACCGATCTCGAGATCGCCGAGGGTTTTGATCGCAGTACCGTGCTGGCTGCGGTGGCGGCAGTGGAGTCGCGCTCGGAGCACCCGATTGCCCGTGCCATTGTTGACGCGGCGACCGGGCAGGGCATTGCGCTGTCGGCCCTGCTCGACTTCGAATCGGTCACCGGCATGGGCGTGCGCGCCCGTGTCGATGGAGCCCGGGTCGAGGTCGGTGCTGATCGCTTCATGCGCGATCTTGGCGTGGACATCACCGCGTTCTCGACGCTGGCGGCGGACCTCGGCACGCAGGGCAAGTCGCCGCTGTATGCCGCCATCGACGGGCGCCTGGCGGCGATCATCGCGGTGTCCGATCCGATCAAGCCGAGCACGCCGGCCGCAATCGCGGCGTTGCACCAGCTGGGCCTGAAGGTGGCGATGATCACCGGCGACAACGCCGGTACCGCGCAGGCGATCGCACGCCAACTGGGCATCGATGAGGTGGTGGCCGAGGTGCTGCCGGAAGGCAAGGTCGAAGCGGTGCGCCGCCTGAAGGCCACGCACGGCCACGTCGCCTTCGTTGGCGACGGCATCAACGATGCACCGGCGCTGGCCGAGGCCGACGTCGGCCTGGCGATCGGTACCGGCACCGACATCGCGGTGGAGTCGGCCGATGTGGTGCTGATGTCGGGCAACCTGCAGGGCGTGCCGAATGCCATTGCGCTGTCGAAGGCAACGCTGGGCAATATCCGGCAGAACCTGTTCTGGGCCTTCGCCTACAACACCGCGCTGATCCCGGTCGCGGCCGGCGTGCTGTACCCGGTCTGGGGTGTGCTGCTGTCGCCGGTATTCGCTGCCGGTGCGATGGCGCTGTCCAGCGTGTTCGTGCTGGGCAACGCGCTGCGCCTGCGCCGCTTCCAGCCGCCGATGGCGGATGCCCCCGCCGCGACGCATTGAAGGAGAACCGCATGAATATCGGTGAAGCCGCCAAGGCCTCCAGTGTTTCGGCGAAGATGATCCGCTACTACGAGCAGATTGGCCTGATTCCCGCGGCTGATCGCACCGAGTCGGGCTATCGGGCGTACTCGCAGGCGGACATCCACCGCCTGCGTTTCATTCGCCGCGCCCGCGATCTCGGCTTCCAGGTGGCCGAGATCACCGACCTGTTGGGCCTGTGGAACGACACCTCGCGGCACAGTGCCGACGTCAAGCGCCTGGCCGAGCAGCACATTGCCGACCTGGATCAGCGTATCGAAAGCATGCGGCAGATGGCCGACACGCTGAAGTCGCTGATCAGCTGCTGCGCGGGTGACGAGCGCCCGGAGTGCCCGATCCTGCAGCGGCTGGGTGAAGATGATGAGACTCCGGTGCCGGCTGATACCGCGAAGACCGGGGCGGTACGGCGGCGCGCGCACAAGTACTGAGTTGTTGGCGCAGGCACGAAAAAGCCCGCCGGGTGTAGCAGCACCGGGCGGGCTTTGCATTCTGAAGGCAGTGGATCAGGCGCTGCGCGGCGGGAAACCGGCATCGTTCACCGCAGCGAAGACCTGCTCCTGCGAGGCGGTGGTCTGCACCTTGACCAGGCCGGTCGGCGGGTCGGCCACCACGCTGGCGTTCGGATCGACCTGCTGGATCGCGCGGGTCACGCTGCGAGCGCAGCCGCCGCAGGTCATACCATCGACATGGAATTCCATCTGTAGCTCCTTGGGTGCTCTTGGGGTAGGGCCAGTGTGCACCTTCCAACGATGGCAGGGTCAAGCGCTGGGCTGAAGAAGAAAACGGCAGCCACCTGTACCAGCGCGGCTGCCGTGGAGGAACGTCCCCGCCGGAGCGGGGCGTGGATTGCGCCGGGGCAGGCCCGGGCAACCCGGTGTGGCCTTAGAACTTCCAGGTGGCGCCGAAGTAGAGCTGGCGGCCTGCGTAGGTGTTGGAGATCAGGCGGGCCTTGCTGTCGTTGCCAAGGTGCACGCGCTGCTCGGACTTGGTGGCATTGATCACCGAAGCGGTCAGGGTCCAGTCCGGGGTCAGGTTGTAGGCCACGTTCAGATCGAGCTGGTCATACGGCTCGGTGTAGACCGTCATGCCGTTCTGCAGGCCGCCCACCACCTGGCCGCGACGGTTGAACGACGCGCGCGCGAGGAACTTGTCGTTCTCGTAGAACACGGTGACATTGGCCTGGTTCTTGGCGCTGCCGACCAACGGCGACGAACCGATGTTCTGGCCGTCCAGCACGATCGATGCCAGGTTGGTGTCGTTGTAGGTGTAATTGGCCTGCACACCGAAGCCGAAATCGAAGGTGTACTGGCCGTACAGCTCGACGCCCTGCGAAACGCCATCCTGGCCATTGGCCCTGGTCTTGTAGTTCTGCACGGTCACCATTTCACCGCCGACATTCATCTGCATGTCGCGCACGACCGGCACCGTGAAATTGCTGACGTCCTTGCGGAACAGGCCGACACCGGCCACGGCGCCCGGCTGGAAGTACCATTCCAGGCCGAGATCGTACTGCGTGGCCTTGAAGGGCTGCAGCTGCTTGTTGCTGCCCTCACCCGCCCAGCCCGGATTGGGTGCACCGCCCGCCACGCGGCGATCGTCGACATACTCTGCGCTGTAGTAGCTCAATGCACCCGGGGTTGCGATATCCGTGTAGCCCGGACGGGCGATCACCTTCGACGCGGCGCCGCGCAGCACCAGCGTGTCGGTGATGTCCCAGGCAATGTTGAAGCTCGGCAGCACGTCGGTATAGGTGCGGTCGACGCCGATCAGGTCGTAGGTCTTGCTTTGCGCCAGATCATACGGCAGGCGCACGAAGCCACTCTCGCAGCCATAGGTCGGATAAGCCGCGGCAGCCGGGTCGGTGCATGCCATCGGCGCGCCCGACGCATTGTCCAGGAAGTAGTCGTTGAACTTCTCGATCGAGTCGGAAGACTGTGCGAACTGCTTGGTGCGCACCACACGCACGCCGACATTGCCGCGCAGGCGTTCGGTGCGGAAGTTGGCCTGGAAGTAGCCCGAGTAGATCTTTTCGTTGACGTTGTAGACGAAGTCGTCCTCGGTACGGTTGTGCGAACCGCCGTAGGTCTTGTTCAGGTAATCGATGTAGGCCGGATAGTTGATGCCCGGGAACACGTTGGCGTTGAAACCGCCGGCGATGTTGCTGATCGGATTGGACAGGAAGAAGCCCGGCTGCGCATCACCGGCGGTCGGGTCGCAACCGGCCTGATAACGGCCGTCCTTGTAGTCGGCCGGATCACGGCCCGGGCACACCCAGTAGGTGTTGCCGGTGTTGCGGTGGACCTTGCCGTCGCGGTACTTGGCACCGAACTGGATCGAGTCCAGCCAGCCCGATTCAAACAGCTTGGTGACGTCGGCCTGGAAGTAGTTCTGCTTGACCTCGGTGCGCTTCCACGACGAGTCGGTCGAGCCGGTATCCACCTCGGCAATGCCGTTCATCAACTGCTGCTGCAGGTCGGGCGAGAAGGTGGCCGAGGGCGTGCCGGTCAAGTCCCAGGCGCTGTACTGGTTGCCGGACAGGTAGTCGTTGCCGACCTTGCGGCGCGGCTTGGCCGACATGCGGAAGTTCATCGACGGGCCACCCTCGGACCAGGTGCGGCCGCCGGTGAACGACGCCTTCCACAATGGGCTGATGTCCCAGTCGATGGTCAGGTCGGCAGTCTGCGAGAGCGCCTTTTCCTTGCTGTAGCCACCGGTCAGCTGCGGGGTAGGCATGGTGCAGTCGTCCGGCCCCCAGCCACCGGGCTTGAGGCCGGCGGCCTTGGCCTGGTCTTCACTGCAGATGTAGGCCTTGCCCGGAAGCTTCTCGAACTGGCCACCGGTGACGATGCTGCCGCTGGGGTCGAAGTCCAGGCCATTGAGCAGCCGGCCGCCGTCCCAGTTGCCGTCCTGGTTGTAGCGCGCCATGCTCCATTCCGGAATCTTGAGCATGTTCTGGGTGTAGTCACCCTGCAGCTCGAAGCGGAAGTAATTGGCGGTCATCGTGACGTTGTCGACCGGCTTGAACTGGAAAGTCAGCTGGCCGCCCTTGCGCTCGCGCTTCTCTTCCTTCACCGCGAAGTTGACCGACGTCGGCATGAAGAAATCGCTGTAGTTGCCGCCGGTCTGGTTGTTGAAACCGGACTTGCCCCACCAGTAGTGGATGCCATCCTGCGACTGCACGTTGCCATTGGCATCACGCGCCTTGCCGGCGCCATACCACTGGTAGTCCTCGGTGGTGGCTTCCATGGTGCGGGTGGTGCGCTTCTGCTGGGTCACGCCGACCAGCACGCCGAACCGCTCGTCCTTGCTGTGCCACGAGTACAGTGCCGACGCCTGCGGGTCGATATCGTGGTGGGTGTCGGAGGAGGTGCCTTCGAGCGTGACGAAGCCCGAGTTGGATTCCATGTCCAGCGGACGCCGGGTGTGCAGGATGACCGTACCGCCGATGCCGCCTTCGTCGATGCGTGCTTCCGGCGACTTGAACAGCTCCGCGCTGGACAACATGTTCGACGGCAGCAGGGTGTAGTTGAACGAGCGGGTCGCTTCGTCGTTGGTTTCCGACGTGGCGACATAGTTTCCGTTCAACTGGGTCAGGGTCAGGTCCGGCGCCAGGCCGCGCACGCTGACACTCTTGCCTTCGCCACCGCTGCGGGTGATGACCACGCCGGGCACGCGCTGCAGTGCGTCGGCGACGTTCTTGTCGGGGAACTTGCCGACGTCTTCGGCGGTGATCACTTCGACCACGGCATTGGCGTCGCGCTTCTGCTCCAGACTCTTTTCAATGGCGTAGCGGTAGCCGGTGACCTGGACGCTGTCCAGGGTGGTGGCGTCCTGCGAGCCGGTGGAAGCGGCCTGCTGCGCGGCGGCGCCAGCCGGAATGACGGCGGCGGCCAGGGCCAGCGCGATGGCCAGCGACAATGCGTCCTGGCCGTGCGTACGTGTTGAATGCTTCATTCCCATCTCTCCCTCTCTCCTGGATTGATCCGGTGACGTGGCACGGACAACTTGAATCGATCTAATTTGAAGTGACATTGTCGCTATCGCCATGCAGTGGCAGTAGTACCGTGCGTTTTGCCTGGTACGTCCTGTGACTGCCTCCCCAATTCCCGGCCATCGCAATGTCGTCTTGGATCGATCTAAGCGATGGGCGGGCGTTTTTTAGCATGGGTCGCTCGCGGGCGCATGCTGCTGCGCAATATGGTACTGGCGTGGCGAAGGGATGACGGTTTCCTGAAATCAGTGAAAACGTTTTCGTGCGCAGGGGAGGGCGGGTCGGCAGGGCTGGCCCTGCACCTGCGGTAGTGCCGGCCGCTGGCCGGCAACAGCTAAAGCCAAAGCCGGAGCCAAAGCGGCTATGGTTTTCTGCTGGTTTGGCGGGGCGGTGTGGGCTGGCAGGACACGCCGTAAACCCCCCTCCGGGGTCCGGCCCAGCCGCTGGCGGCTGTGCGTTCGGGCGCTTGCGAAGCAGTGCTTCGCAAGCAAAGCGCCCTCACCCATGGGGGC
>NZ_JAPTFX010000066.1:0-22948 GCF_030985895.1 Stenotrophomonas sp. Sm6012
GGCCACACCGGCACCGAAGCCGCGCTGGCCGCGGCCCGTACCGGCGTGCGCACCCTGCTGCTGACCCACAACATCGAAACGGTGGGTGCGATGAGCTGCAACCCGGCCATCGGCGGCATCGGCAAGGGCCACCTGGTCAAGGAGATTGACGCCCTCGGCGGCGCGATGGCGCATGCCGCCGACCGCGCCGGCATCCAGTGGCGCACGCTCAACGCCTCCAAGGGCCCGGCCGTGCGCGCCACCCGCTGCCAGGCCGACCGTAACCTGTACCGCATGGCGATCCGCGCCATCGTCGAAGGCCAGGCCAACCTGACCGTGTTCCAGGCCGCCGTCGATGACCTGGTCATCGAAGGCGACGCCGTGCGCGGGGTCATCACCCAGACCGGCCTGCGCTTCGACGCCGAGGCCGTGGTGCTGACCGCCGGCACCTTCCTGGCCGGCAAGATCCATGTCGGCCCGACCCAGTACGCCGCCGGCCGCATGGGCGACCCGCCGGCCACCACGCTGGCCGCGCGACTGCGCGAGCGCCCGTTCCAGGTGGACCGCCTGAAGACCGGCACGCCGCCGCGCATCGACGGCCGCTCGCTGGACTACAGCGTGATGGACGAACAGCCCGGTGACACGCCGCGGCCGGTGATGTCCTTCCTCGGCTCGGTGGACGAGCATCCGCAGCAGGTCAGCTGCTGGATCACCCACACCACCGAGCAGACCCACCAGATCATCCGTGACGCGCTGCACCGCTCGCCGCTGTACAGCGGCCAGATCGAAGGCATCGGCCCGCGTTACTGCCCGTCCATCGAGGACAAGGTGGTGCGCTTCGCCGAGAAGGCCAGCCACCAGATCTTCGTCGAACCCGAGGGCCTGGGCATCGTCGAGATCTACCCCAACGGCATCTCCACCTCGCTGCCGTTCGACGTGCAGCTGGAGATGGTGCGCAGCATCCGCGGTTTCCAGAACGCGCACATCACCCGCCCCGGCTACGCGATCGAGTACGACTTCTTCGATCCGCGCGGGCTGAAGGCCTCGCTGGAAACCAAGCTGGTCAACGGCCTGTTCTTCGCCGGCCAGATCAACGGCACCACCGGCTATGAAGAAGCCGCCGCACAGGGACTGCTGGCCGGCCTCAACGCCGCACGCCAGGTGCGCGGGCTGGACGGCTGGTGCCCGCGCCGCGACGAGGCCTACCTGGGTGTACTGGTGGATGACCTGATCACCCACGGCACCAACGAGCCGTACCGCATGTTCACCAGCCGCGCCGAGTACCGCCTGCAGCTGCGCGAGGACAACGCCGACCAGCGCCTGACCCCGGCCGGCCGCGAAATGGGCCTGGTCGATGACCGCCGCTGGAGCGCGTTCGAAACCAAGCAGGCTGCGGTTGCCGCCGAGCGTGCACGACTGGGCGCACTGTGGGCGACCCCGGCCAATGCGCTGGGCCGCGAAGTACAGGACACGCTTGGCGTGGCGGTCAGCCGCGAAACCAACGTGCTGGACCTGATCAAACGCCCGGAGCTGGACTACGCGCAGCTGATGCAGGTGCCGTCGCTGGGCCCGGCCGTAGCCGACGGCAAGGTGGCCGAGCAGGTGGAGATCGGCGTGAAGTACGCCGGCTACCTGGACCGCCAGCGTGAGGAGATCGAGCGCCAGCAGCGGCATGAAGCCACGCCGATTGCCGAAGCCTTCGACTACGCCACGGTGCGCGGGCTGTCGGCCGAAGCGCTGCAGAAGCTGGAGCGTGTGCGCCCGCAGACCATCGGCCAGGCGCAGCGCATCCCGGGCATGACCCCAGCGGCGATCTCGCTGCTGCTGGTGCACCTGGAACGCGCCCGCCGCGGCCGCGTGGCGTAGGCAGCACCCACCAAGGCCTCCCGACCCGGTAGATCCACGCCATGCGTGGATGAACACTGTACGCATTACCGTGCGTCGGCGCCCCCGCCCAGCACCTTGAACAACGTCACCCGGTTGCCCGCCTCCTGCTGCTGCAGGGCGATCAGGTCCTGCTGCGCGGCATACAGGCTGCGCAGCGCATCCAGCGCCTGCAGGTAGCCGTCCAGCCCGGTGCGGTAGCGCGCGTCGGCCAGCGTGTAACTGCGCTGGCTGGCGGCCACCAGCGCCCGCTGCGCGTCCATCTGCGTGGCCAGGTGATCACGCGTGGCCAGCGCATCGGCCACTTCACTGAAGGCCTGCTGGATCGCCTTCTCGTACTGCGCGATGCCGATGTCCTTGCCGATCTTCGAGGCATCCAGCGACGCCTTCAATGCACCCGCGTGGAAGATCGGTGCGGTGATGCTGGGTGCGAACGACCAGCCGCGGGTGCCGGCCGAGAACAGCGTCGACAAGGCGGTAGAGCTGTGGCCGTAGTTGGCGGTCAGGGTCAGCGTCGGGAAGAACGCAGCGCGCGCTGCTCCGATATCGGCATTGGCCGCCTGCAGCGCGTGTTCGGCTGAAAGCACATCCGGGCGCTGCAGCAGCACGCTCGACGGCAGGTTGGCCGGCAACGGTGCCAGCGCCACGCTACCGTCAAGCGCCTGCGCGGTCGGCAGCAGGGCCGGATCCAGCGGCGACCCCACCAACAGCTGCAATGCATCGCGATCCTGCGCCTGCTGGGTCTGCAACTTGGCGAGCGCGCCGCGCGCGGCTTCCACGCTGGTCTGGACCTGCGACAAGTCCAGCCCCGAGGCCAGCCCCTGTGCACGGCGGGCCTCGGTGCGCTGCAGGGTCTGCTGCTGGCTGTCCAGGGTCTGTTGCGTGAATGCCAGCGACTGCCCATCGGCGGCCAGCGCCAGCCAGGCCGTCGCCACTTCGGCCACCAGGCTGGTGCGCGCCGCACGCTGGTTCTCGGCACTGGCCAGCCAGTTCTGCAGCGCCTCGTTGCTCAGGCTGCGGATGCGCCCGAACAGGTCCAGCTCCCAGCTGCTGATACCGACCTGCACGGTATCGGCTTCGGTTAACTGGGTGGCCCCGGTCTCACTGTTGGCATCGCTCACGCGCGAGCGGGTGACGCTGCCACTGGCGTCCACCGACGGCAGCCATGCCGCACGCTGGATACGGTACTGCGCCCGCTCTTTTTCGACCTGCAGCACCGCCACGCGCAGGTCGCGGTTGTTCTGCAGCGCCAGCGCGATTACCTGCTGCAGGCGCGGCGCCACGAACACCTCGTGCCAGGCCGGCATCGCCAACGCCGGGCCGGTCTCGCCCGTTGCAACATTGCCGAACTGCGCCGGCACCGGGGCCTCGGGGCGCTGGTAGCGCGGCGCCATGCTCACGCAGCCGCCCAGCACGGTGGTCATGGTGGCGGCCGCCAGGGCACGCAACAGCATCGGCTTCATGGGCTTGCCTCCGGGGCAATGGCTTCGGCCGGCGCACGGCCCGGGAACAGGCGGCGCACCAGCAGGTAGAACAACGGCACGAAGAACATGCCCAGCACCATCGAGGCGACCGTGCCGCCGGCCACGCCGGTACCCAGCGAACGTCGCGCGGCCGAACCGGCACCGGTGGCGAACACCAGCGGCAGCACGCCCATCAGGAACGCCAGCGAGGTCATCACGATCGGGCGCAGCCGCAGGTAGACCGCCTGCAGGATCGCCTCGCGGGTACTCTTGCCCTGCTGTTCGAGGATGCGCGCGAACTCGACGATCAGGATGCCGTTCTTCGCCGCCAACCCGATCGTGGTCAACAGACCGACCTGGAAATACACGTCGTTGTTGAGACCACGCAGGTTCATCATCAGTACCGCACCAAACACGCCCACCGGCACCGCCAGCATCACCGCGAACGGCACTGCCCAGCTTTCGTACAGCGCGGCCAGGCACAGGAACACGAACAGCAGCGAGATTGCGTACAGCATCGGTGCCTGGTTGCCCGACAGCTGTTCCTGGTAGGCCATGTCCGACCAGGCGTGGCTGAAGCCCTCCGGCAAGGTATCGGCCAGGCGCGCGATCTCGGCCATCGCCTCGCCGGAGCTGACACCCGGCGCCGGCTGGCCGGTGATCTCCATCGCCGAGATGCCGTTGTAGCGCTGCAGTGCAGCCGGTGCGCTGGTCCAGTGCGTGCTGATCAGCGACGACAGCGGCACCATCTGCCCTGCCTGGTTGCGCACGCTCCAGCGCTCGATGTCCTGCGGCTGCATGCGTGCTTCGGCCGTGCCCTGGATGAACACCTTCTTGATGCGACCCTTGTAGATGAAGTTGTTGACGAAATCGCCGCCCAGCGCGGCATTCAAGGTGTCATTGACGTCCTGCGGATTCACCCCCATGGCCTGTGCCTTGGCGTCGTCCACCTTCACCGCGTACACCGGTGCGTCTTCCAGGCTGGCGTAGCGCACGTTGACCAGCTTCGGATCCCTGGCAGCCTCCTTCAGCAGCGTGTTGCGCGCGGCCACGGCGGCGGCATGGCCGGCACCGCCCTCGTCCTGCAGTTCCAGGGTGAAACCGCCGGCATCGCCGAGGCCGAGGATGGCCGGCGGCGAGGTGATGAACACCTGCGCGTCGGGCACGCTGGCCATGGCCCGGGTCAGCCGCGCGGCGATGGTATCGGCATCGTCCCTGCGGTCGTCCCAGTCCTTCAGGCGGATGAAAGCCTGGCCGACGTTCTGGCCGCTACCGGTGACACTGAAGCCGGCGGTGGCCTGGATCGACAGCACGCTGTCGTCCTTCACCGCGGCGGCACTGAGGCGATCCATCACCGCACGGGTCTGCTCCAGGGTGGAGCCGGCCGGCAGCTTCACCAGCGCGTTGAGCATGCCCTGGTCCTCATCGGGCAGGAACGCACCCGGCAGGTGCCACAGCAGCAGGCCGGTGACCACGCTCAGTACCAGGTAGAACAGCACGCCCAGCATGCGCCGGCCAAGAAATCCATCCACACGGCGACGCAGCCCATTCGACGTGCGCTCGAAGCGATGGTTGAACCAGATGAAGAACTTGCCCAGCAGGCTCGGTTCGCCGCCGTGGTCGCCGTGCGGGTGCCCGCCCTTGGGGATCTGATGCAGGATGCTGCCGCACAGGGCCGGCGTGATGGTCATCGCCACCAGCACCGACAGGATCATCGCCGCGGCGATCGTCACCGAGAACTGGCGATAGATCACGCCGGTGACACCGCTGAAGAACGCCATCGGCAGGAACACCGCGGTCAACACCAGCACGATGCCGACCAGCGCACCGGTGATCTGGCCCATGGCCTTCAGCGTGGCTGGCTTCGGCGCCAGCCCTTCGAAGGTCATCACCCGCTCCACGTTCTCCACCACCACGATGGCATCGTCCACCAGCAGGCCGATGGCCAGCACCAGCGCGAACATGGTCAGCGTGTTGATCGAATAGCCGAACGCGGCCAGCACGCCGAACGTACCCAGCAGCACCACCGGCACCGCGATGGTCGGGATCAGCGTGGCCCGCCAGTTCTGCAGGAACAGGTACATCACCAGCACCACCAGGATGATCGCCTCGACCAGGGTGATCACCACTTCCTTCAGCGAGATGGTCACGAACGGGGTGGTGGTGAAGGCCACGTGGGCGGTGTAGCCATGCGGCCAGTATTTCTGCAGCTGCTGAAGCCGTGCATCGATGGCCTTGGACACGGCGATGGCATTGGCACCGGCATTGAGCTCGATGCCCAGCGAGGCCGACGGCTTGCCGTTGAAGGTACTGATGCTGTCGTAGCTCTCCGGTCCCAGGCCGATCGTCGCCACGTCGCCCAGGTGCACGACGCTGCCGTTGGCATCGGCCTTGAGCACCACCTGCGCGAACTGCTCGGGGGTGTGCAGGCGGCTGCGCGCGGTCACGGTCGCGTCCAGCTGCTGGCCCTTCAGTGCCGGTTGGCCACCCAGCTCACCGGCCGACACGTCGGTGTTCTGTGCCTGCAGTGCGGTCTCGATGTCCGACGGCATCAGCGCGTACTGGCGCATCTTTTCCGGGTCCAGCCAGATACGCATGGCGTATTCCTGGCCGATCGGCTGGATGTTGCCGACGCCGCTCACGCGGCTGATCTGGTCATCGATGCGCGCTTCCATGAAGTTGGCGACATCGAAGTTGTCCATGCTGCCGTCTTCGCTGGTGAACGACAGCACCTCGAAGATCGAACCACTGGACTTGGTGATGGTCAGGCCGTTCTGCTGCACTGCCTGCGGCAGCGTGGCCATCGCGGCCTGCAGCTGGTTCTGCACCTGTACCTGCGCCGTATCCGGATTGGTGCCGGTGGCGAACACCAGGTTGACCTGCGCCGAGCCGTCGGAAGCACTGGTGGAGGTCATGTACATCAGGTGGTCCAGGCTCTGCTGGGACTGCTCGATGACCTGGGTGACGGCGTTTTCCACGGTCTGCGACGAGGCGCCGGTGTAGGTGGCGCGGATGGTGATGGTGGGCGGGGCGATCTGCGGGTAGCGGTCCACCGGCAGGATCAGGATCGCAAGCAGGCCGAGCAGGCTGACCGCGATGGCGATCACCCAGGCGAAGATCGGCCGGTCGAT
This sequence comes from Stenotrophomonas sp. Sm6012, assembly GCF_030985895.1. Lineage (NCBI taxonomy): Bacteria > Pseudomonadati > Pseudomonadota > Gammaproteobacteria > Lysobacterales > Lysobacteraceae > Stenotrophomonas > Stenotrophomonas sp. Sm6012. The sequence continues at coordinate 6,458 of NZ_JAPTFX010000066.1, forward strand.
GAAGAAACGAACCATGCGCGGCAGGCCTCAGTGCGACTTTTCGTCGGTGTTGCCGTTCGGGTCGATCGCCGGCATTGCTGCCAGCTGCGCGGTGGTGGCCGCCACCGCCTTCACCTGCTGGCCCAGCGCTACCGCGCTGCCGTTGCTGACGATCACCCGCTCGCCGGCCTTCAGGCCCTGCGTGATCTGCCACTGGTTGCCCACCACCTGGCCGGTGCTGACCCGGCGCTCGATGACGTGGTCCTTGGCGTCGAGCAGGCGCAGCAGCGGCTCGCCGCGCTCATTGCGCACCACCGCCTTCTGCGGCACCAGCAGCGCGCGCGCATCGGTGGCCATCGGCAGCACCGCCTTCAGGTACATGCCCGGCAGCAGCAGGCCATCCGGGTTCGGAATGACCGCGCGCAGCACCACGTTGCCGGTACCCGGATCGACCGCGCTGCCGACGAATTCCAGCGTGCCTTCATGGGCATAGGTGCTGCCATCCTCCAGCACCACCTTCACCTGTGCCTTGCCATCAATGGCCTTCACCAGGCCGGCATCGAGCTGCTTGCGCAGCGCCAGCATCTGCGTGCTGGACTGGGTGACATCCAGGTACACCGGGTCCAGCCGCTGGATGGTGGTCAGCGCGGCGTCCTGGCCCGCGGCGACCAACGCGCCGGCAGTGACGCTGGAGGTGCCGATACGGCCGTCGATCGGTGCGGTAACCCGCGTGTAGTCAAGGTTGATGCGGGCGGCCTGCAGCGCAGCGCGCGCAGCGATCACATTGGCCTGCGCCTGCTTCAGCGCAGAGGTCGCATCGTCGGCATCCTGCTTGCTGGCCGCGTCCATGCTCACCAGCGCGCGGGTGCGCTCGGCCTTCGGTTGCGCCGACAGCACGGTGGCCTCGGCCTGGGCCAGCTGGCCACGGGCGGTGTCGAAGGCCGCCTGGTACGGCGCCGGGTCGACCTGGTACAGCAGTTGACCGGCCTTGACCTGCTGGCCTTCGGTGAACAGCCGCTGGCGGATCAGTCCACCGATCTGCGGCCGCACCTCGGACACTTCGAACGGCACTGCGCGGCCGGGCAGGGTCTGCTGCAGCGCCAGCGGCTGCGCGCTGGCGGTGATGACGCCCACTTCAGGCGTGGGGGGCGCTTCGGTCCTGCCGGCGGAACAGGCGGCCAGGGCCAGCAGCAGCGGCAGCAGCAGGGGATGGGAAGAACGGGACAGCGGGCGCAGGAGTGACATGGGGGGCGTGGGAGCCTTGTGTTGACCCGGGCACGCTGCCGTGGAACTGTGCAGAGAATATGGAGATTGTGCGACCGGCTCAGCTGGCGCTTGCTTTCGGCGCCACATGCGCCGCTAATGGCCCCCGCGATGGCGAAGATTCGACTCAAATTCGGCCTGACCGCGAAGACCTTCCTCGCGATCTTCACTGCCTGCCTGCTGGTGCTGGCAGTGAACGGCATTGCCAGCCGCGTGGCGTTCCAGACCGGCTTCCTGGACTACCTCAACGATCAGGGCGACCTGCGCATGCAGCGGCTGATGCCGCACCTGCAGCGCGAATTCCGCGAGCACGGCGGCTGGGACCACCTGCGCGGTGACAGCGATCGCTGGGCGCGGATGCTGCGCCCGGACCTGGCGCATGGGCACGAAGGGCCGGTGCCACCGCTGTCCGACCAGACCGGCGTTCCGTCGCGGCTGGGCCTGTTCGATGCACGGCACCGCTACGTGGCAGGCAACCCCGACGCGACCAGCGATGACGAGCCGCACGCGGTGCAGGTGGACGGGCACACGGTGGGCTGGCTGGGCATGGTGCCGTTCCAGACCGTCATCGCCACCAACGACCTGAACTTCTACAACACCCAGATGCGCGCCTGGTGGGTGATCGGCATCTCGCTGCTGCTGGTGACGGTGCTGCTGGCCTGGCTGGTGTCACGCGCGCTGCGCCAGCGCCTGGCCAAGCTCGCGGCGGCCACCCACCGGCTCGCCGCCGGCGACTACGCCACCCGCATCGAGCGCACCAGCGACGACGAACTGGACGCACTGGTCAACGACTTCAACCGGATGGCGCAGGCGCTGGACGACACCGAGCGCAACCGCCGTGCCTTCATCGCCGACATCTCGCACGAACTACGCACGCCGTTGGCGGTGGTACGTGCCGAACTGGAGGCGATCGAGGACGGCATCCGCCCGCTGGACCGTGCCAATCTCGGTGCCCTGCAGGGCGAGATCCGCCAGCTGGGCAAGCTGGTCGACGACCTGCACGACCTGTCGATGACCCAGTCCGGCGGGCTGGCCTACCGCTTCGCCCCGCTGGACCTGGTGGCGCTGCTGCGCAGTGAGCTCAATGGCATGCGCGTGCGCTTCGCCGCAGCCGGGCTGGCACTGGAAGAAGCGCTGCCTGCCACACCGCTGCAGGTATCCGGTGACGAGCGGCGCCTGCAGCAGGTGCTGGCCAACCTGCTGGAGAACGCGCTGCGCTACACCCATGCCGGCGGCCGCGTACTCGTGCAGGCCGCACGGGTGCCTGCCGGCGTACAGCTGATCGTGGAAGACACCACACCGGGCGTACCGGCGGAAAAATGTGCGCTGCTGTTCGAGCGCTTCTACCGGGTGGAAAGCTCGCGCAATCGTGCCAGCGGTGGCAGCGGACTGGGCCTGGCCATCAGCCACAACATCGTTCTTGCCCACCACGGCCAGATCCACGCCGAGCCCTCGCCGCTGGGTGGGCTGCGCGTGGTCATCACCCTGCCGGAGCCTGCATGAGCACCTCCCCCGCCAGCACATCGCCCGCCGCACCGGCGAAGATTCTCATCGTCGAGGACGAACCGCGCCTGGCCGCCGTGCTGCGTGACTACCTGGCCGCAGCCGGCATGGTCAGCGAGTGGGTGGATGATGGCGGCCAGGTGATCGACGCCTTCGCGCGCTACCAGCCCGATCTGGTGCTGCTGGACCTGATGCTGCCGCAGCGCGATGGCGTGGATCTGTGCCGCGAGCTGCGCGCCAGCAGCGACGTGCCGGTGATCATGGTCACTGCGCGGGTGGAGGAGATCGACCGCCTGCTGGGGTTGGAGATCGGCGCCGACGACTACATCTGCAAGCCGTTCAGCCCGCGCGAAGTGGTGGCGCGAGTGGTGGCAGTGCTGCGCCGCTGCAGGCCGGACCCGGCCGCGCGCACCAACAGCGGCCTGCACATCGACGAACCGGCCGCGCGTGCCACCTGGAACGGCAAGGGCCTGGACCTGACCCCGGTGGAGTACCGCCTGCTGCGCACCCTGCTGGCCACGCCCGGCCGGATCTGGGCACGCGATGAACTGCTTGATCGCCTCTATCTGGACCACCGCGTGGTGGTCGACCGCACCGTCGACAGCCATGTGCGCAACCTGCGCCGCAAGCTGGCCGACGCCGGCATGGAAGGCGAACCGATCCGTTCGGTGTACGGGATGGGCTACAGCTACGAACCCTAGCCAGCGGCCGGCACTACCCCGCGGCAGGCACGCGGCGTGCGGACCACGCGCGTATCATCGTCGCGAATGCCCTGATTTCCGGAGACACCGATGAACCCGCTGCGCCCCTTCCGCGACAAGATGCCCGTCCTCGGCGAGCGCGTGTACATCGATCCGGCCTGCACCGTCATCGGTGACGTCGAACTGGCCGACGACGTGTCGATCTGGCCGGGCACGGTCATCCGTGGCGACGTCAACTACGTGCGTATCGGTGCGCGCACCAACGTTCAGGACGGCACCATCATCCACGTCAGCCACCACAGCCCGTACAACAAGGCCGGCTACCCGACGCTGATCGGCGAGGGCGTCACCGTCGGCCATGGCTGCATCATCCATGCCTGCACGATCGGTGATTACAGCCTGATCGGCATGGGTGCCTGCATCCTCGACGGAGCCCGGGTGGAGCGCCACGGCTTCGTCGGTGCCGGTGCCGTGATCGGCCCGGGCAAGGTGGTCGGCGAGGGCGAACTGTGGGTCGGCAATCCGGCGCGGCCGGCGCGCACGCTGAGCGACAAGGAGATCGAATCGCTGCACTACTCGGCCGACCACTACGTGCGGCTGAAGGACGAATACCTGGGCTGAGCGGCCAACGCCGCCATGCGGCTCTGCTAAAGTCTGGGCCCGACCAGGATCTGTCGAGACCCCCATGCCTGTGGCTGCCTGCCGGAGAGGACTCCGGCGCCCACATCGAAGGCCTTCGCACTGATGGCCGCACCGATGCTCGACACCTACCGCGAGGTGGTGACGCCGGAGGGCGTGCTGCTGCAGTTGCCGGCGGCCGGGCCGCTGCCGCGGGCGATGGCCTGGCTGGTCGATCTCGGCGTGCGCGTCGCCGTGCTGGTGCTGATGTCGATTCCGCTGGCGCTGCTGGACACGTTCGGCTCGGGCCTCTACCTGGTGCTGATGTTCCTGGTCTACTGGGCTTACCCGATCGTCTGCGAGGCGCTGTGGGGCCGCACCCTCGGCAAGCGCGCGCTGGGCCTGCGCGTGCTGTCGCGCGATGGCGCACCGGTGGGCTGGATGGCATCGATCACCCGCAACCTGCTGCGTACGGTGGACATGCTGCCGTTCGGCTATGCGCTGGGCCTGGTCAGCAGCCTGTTCGACCCCCATGGGCGCCGCCTTGGCGACCTGGTCGCCGGCACGGTGGTGGTGCATGCGCCGGCGCTGTACCTGCCGCCGCCGCCGACCATCGACAGCGTGCTGGCCCCGCCGCAGCCGCTGCGCCCGGATGAACAGGCGGCGTTGATGGCCTTCGCCGAACGCGCGCCGCGGCTGTCGGCGGCGCGCCAGCAGGAACTGGCCGGAATTGCAGAGCCGCTGACCGGCGCACAGGGCCAGATCGGCGTGCTGCGCCTGTATGCCATGGCCAACTGGTTGCTGGGGCGGCGATGAAGCAGGAACAGTTTGTCGCCCGCTACCAGCAGGAATGGCAGGACCTGGAGCAGTGGCTGCTGCTGCGTGCCGGTGCCTCGCGCCGCGCCCGCCGCAAGGCCAGCGGCCTGGCACTGGACGACACCGCCTTCCCGCAGCGCTACCGGCGCCTGTGCCAGCAGCTGGCGCTGGCCCGCGAACGCGGCTACAGCCCACAGCTGGTGCAGCGCCTGCAGCTGCTGATGCAGCAGGGCCACAGCGTGCTGTACCGCACGCGGCCAACGCGCTGGCGCGCCGCGCTGGAATTCCTGGTGGCCGACTTCCCGCTGCTGGTCCGCAGCCAGGCGCGCAGCATGTGGGTGGCGCTGGCAATGTTCGCACTGCCGGCACTGGCCTGCTTCGTGCTGGCCCAGGTCTATCCGGACCTGATCCACATGCTGATGGACAACCGCCAGATCGCCGCGATGGAGCGCATGTACGACCCCGCCGCCGAGCGCCTGGGCCGCGACAGCGGTACCGACTGGATGATGTTCGGCCACTACGTCATGAACAACATCAGCATCGCCCTGCGCACCTTCGCCAGTGGCCTGCTGGCCGGCCTGGGCACGCTGCTGGTGCTGTCATTCAACGGGGTCACCATCGGTGCGGTGGCGGGCCACCTGCAGCACATCGGCCACGGCGGGCCGTTCTGGCGCTTCGTGGCCGGGCATGGCGCGTTCGAGCTGACCGCCATCGTGATCGCCGGGGGCGCCGGGCTGCAGCTGGGCATGAAGCTGCTGGCACCGGGCCGGCGCAGCCGGCTGGATGCGCTGGTCGACGGTGGCCGCATCGGTGCACGGCTGTGCCTTGGCGTAGCCTTCATGCTGCTGGTCGCCGCCTTCATCGAAGCGTTCTGGTCATCGATCGCCGAAGTGCCGGCATGGGGCAAGTTCAGCGTGGCCGGCGTGCTGTGGGCCGGCGTACTGCTGTGGCTGTGGCGTGGCGGACGCGGAGCCGGCGATGCGCATTGACCACCTGGACGTGGTGCTGCGCGCACGCAGCAGCTGGGAGGCCATGGAGCTGGGCAGCGCCCTCGCCCGCCGTCACGCGCGTGCGGTGTGGGGCAGCTGGCTGCTGGCCAGCGCGCCGCTGTTCGTGGTCTTCAACGCGCTGGGCTGGTGGCTGGATGCGTTCGGCTGGGCCTGGCTGGCGATGTGGTGGTGCAAGCCGCTGTTCGAACGCGCGCCGTTGTACGTGCTGTCACGCGGCATCTTTGGTGAGCCGGTGGGCACGCTGGCGGCGCTGCGCGCGCAGCGCCACTGGGGCGGTACCGGCTTCTGGGGCTACCTGGGCTGGCGCCGTTTCAGCGTGCTGCGCAGCCTGTGCCTGCCGGTGAACCTGCTGGAAGGCAACGCACCGGACCAGCGCGGCCCGCGCCGTCGCGCGGTCGCGGCCGGCGCCGCAGGTGCAGCGACGGTGCTGACGGTGACCTGCCTGGCATTCGAAGCGGTGCTGGTGTCCGGCGCGATCGGTGCGGTATTCATGTTCATGCCGCTGGACCTGATGTCCGAATCGTGGCGTGCGGCCTGGGACATGATCGGCCGGGACACGCCGGCGTGGGCCCGGCTTGGCTTCAACCTGGCGTGCTGGCTGGCCTCGGTGCTGGTCGGGCCGTTCTTCGTCGGTGCCGGCTTTGGCCTGTACTTGAACCGGCGTACGCAGATGGAAGCCTGGGATGTGGAAATCGCGCTGCGCCGCCTGCGTGATCGACTGCTGCCGGCGGCGTCGACACTGGCCCTGCTGCTGTGCCTGGCGCTGCCACTGGCTTGCGCACCGGTGCACGCGCAGGACGCAGACGCCGGCCCCGGACGTGCAATGGGCAAGCCCAGTGCCAGTGACATCTCCGCCGAGGAAGACGACAACCAGCCGGCCATCGACCCGTCCAACACGCCGGCGATGATCTTCGGCGACACACCGGTGGATACCGCCGGTTTCCGCCAGGCGGTGAACCGTGCCTACGAAGACCCGCTGCAGCACCCCACCCGCCAGGTCACGCACTGGAAGCCGATCGAGCAGGCCGAGGAAAAGAAGAAGGAAGACAAGCCGCTGCAAGGCGACAGCGGCAACAAGGGCGAGCGCAAGGCACGCAAGGACGGCATTGCCTGGCTGGCGCGGCTGGCCGAGTGGGGCCTGTGGGGCCTGCTGGGCATCCTGCTGCTGGTGCTGCTGCTGACCGCGCGGATGTGGCTGCCCTGGCTGCGTGGCAGTGGCCGGCGCAAGGCCGGTACCGCGCCGCCGGTGGTTGAAGAGGCGGTGGAGCTGCCCGCGGTGCTGCCGCCGGACGTGGCCACCCAGGCCGGCCTGCTGTGGGACCAAGGCCGGCCACGGCAGGCGCTGGCCCTGCTTTACCGCGCCAGCGTGCGCACCGTGGGCGAGCGCAGCGGCATCGCGCTGCCTCCCGGCGCCACCGAAGCGCAGTGCCTGCGTGCCTCGCGGCGCATGCCGGAGGCCGCCGACCGTGACCTGTTCGCGCGCATCGTGCGCATGTGGCAGTACGCCGCCTATGGTGGCCGCCTGCCCAGCCGCAGCGACTTCGACGCGCTGGCCGACACGCTGCGCCAGCAGTACGGGTGGCAAGCATGAGCCCGCGCCTGTCCTGGTCGTTGCTGCTGGGCCTGCTGGTGCTGATCGGCGTGCCACTGACGATCCTCTACCTGCGCACCCACGAACGGGTGACCGAGACGCTCACCCTGCCGCCGCAGGGCGAGGCCAGTTACAACCCGCTGTACGTGCTGGGCCAGGCCCTGCGCGCCGACGGCATCGAGGTGCATTCACGACCACGGCTGGACCTGCCGCAGATGGCGCTGGGGCCGCGCGACACGGTGGTGCTGCTGCAGGACAGCAGCGAGCTGCCGGCACCGGCCGTGAAACCGCTGCTGGCCTGGGTCGACCGGGGCGGGCACCTGCTGGTGCGCACACCGCCCCCGGCGGAGGACGATGCCGGCAGCACGCAGGGACCCTTGCTGGACCAGCTGGGCGTGGACAGCCTGTTCCAGCGCAACGACTGCCAGCCGTTCCATATCGACGACGACAGCGGTCACAGCGAGTTCTGTGGAGGCCGCCGCTTCACGCTCGGGTTTGCCGCGCGCGCACAGGCCGAACGCCGCTGGGGCGGTGACCGCGACCTGGTGTTCGCGCGCCTGCGCCATGGCCAGGGCAAGGTGAGCGTACTGGCCGACATGGAGTTCATGCGTGGCGATGTCGACACACCCGCCGCACGGCTGGGCGCCGCTGCGGGCAGGCCCAGCGATGGCCTGCACGATCCGGCCCACCGCGACCTGACCCGCTATCTGCTCGATCCGAACTACGGCAGGGGTGCGGTCTGGCTGGTCTACGCCGGACGCCCGCCGTCGCTGTGGGCGCGCCTGTTCTACCACGGCTGGCCGCTGTGGGTGCCGCTGCTGCTGGCCCTGCTGGGTTGGCTGTGGGGCCGCTCGCAGCGCTTCGGCAGCCTGCAACCGTCGCCGCTGCTGGAACGCCGCTCGCTGCTGGAGCATGTGCGTGCCAGCGGCGAACTGCTGCTGCGCTTCGGCCACGGCGCGCGCCTGTACGACGCCGTGCTCGCCCTGTTCCTGCACCGCCTGCGCCTGCGCGCGCCGGTCGCCGCCGCACTCGACGGCGCACCGCGCGAGCAGGCCATCGCCGAGCTGCTGAAGTGGCCGCAGGGCCGCGTCGCCAGCGCGCTCACACCCCCACCGCCGCACGATTCCTCCGCCCTGCGCGAGCGCATCCGCTTGCTGCTCCAGATGAGATCCCTGCTATGACCGAAGTGCCCGAGCTGCCGGCGGCCGCCAACGCCCGCCTGATCGAACGCGTCGACGCCATCCGCGATGCCGTTGGCCATGCCTTCATCGGCCAGGCCGATGTGCTGGACCAGATCCTGGTGGCGCTGCTTGCCGGTGGCCATGTGCTGATCGAGGGCGTCCCCGGGCTGGGCAAGACCCTGCTGGTGCGTGCGCTGGCACAGGCCCTGGAACTGGATTACGGCCGCGTGCAGTTCACCCCCGACCTGATGCCCAGCGACGTCAGCGGCCACGCGGTGTACGACCCGAAGAGCGAGAGCTTCAAGATCCGCCGCGGCCCGGTGTTCACCAACCTGCTGCTGGCCGATGAGATCAACCGCGCACCGGCCAAGACCCAGTCGGCGCTGCTGGAAGTGATGCAGGAAGGCCAGGTGACCATCGAAGGCAAGGCGTTCACCCTGGCGCCGCCGTTCATGGCGTTGGCCACGCAGAACCCGCTGGAGCAGGAAGGGACCTATCCGCTGCCGGAAGCACAGCTGGACCGTTTCCTGTTGAAGGTGCTGATCGACTACCCGCAGCTGGAAGACGAGAAGCGCATGGTGACTGCGATCACCAGCGGCCGCGCCGCCAGCGATTTCGACCTGAGCCAGGTGCCGCGGGTGCTCGGCGCGGGCGAGCTGCTGGAACTGCAGCAGGCCACCGCTGCCATCACCGTCGACGACGAAGTGATCGACTATGCGGTGCGGATTGTTGCCGCCACGCGGCAGTGGCCGGGGATCGCCGTCGGTGCCGGCCCGCGCGGCAGCATCGCGCTGGTGCGGGCCTCGCGCGCGCAGGCGGTGCTGGCCGGTCGTGATTTCGTCACGCCGGATGATGTGCGCGACATCGCACGCCCGGCGCTGCGGCACCGCATCGCGCTGGCCCCGGAACTGCAGATCGAAGGCCAGGACGCCGACGACGTGCTGGGTGCACTGCTGGCCAAGGTGGAAGCACCGCGCCGATGAGGCCGTCGCCGCTGCTCCTGGTACTGCTGCTGGCCTGGGCCGCGCTGGGCGGACTGGTGCTGGGCGGGCTGCTGCCGCGCTGGGGCTGGGCGCTGGCCGCACTGGCGATCGCCCTGCCGGCACTGTGGGATCTGTGGCGGCAGACACGGCGACCTTCGCCGCAGGTGCAGCGCGAGCTGCCCGAGGCGCTGGCGCTGGGCGTACGTCGCGAGGCTGCACTGCGGCTGCAGGCAGATGCATCGATGACGGTGCAGGTGTTCGACCTGGTGCCGGGAGGCTGGCCACTGGAATCGCTGCCGCAACGCGTACAGCTGCAGGCCGGCAGCGCCTCCACCCTGCACTATCACCTGCAGCCACTGCAGCGCGGGCACTTCCACTTCGAAGGCGTGCATCTGCGCATGCGCTCTCCGTGGCGGCTGTGGTGGCAGCAGCGCACCGTGCCACCGGCATTGGACGTGCGCGTCTATCCGAACTTCGTGCCGCTCACCCGCTTCGCTCTGTTCAGTGCCGACCAGGCCTCGCGGCTGGTCGGTGCACATGTGAAACGCCGTCGTGGCGAAGGCACCGACTTCCACCAGATGCGCGAGTACCGCGTCGGTGACAGCCTGCGCCAGCTCGACTGGAAGGCCACCGCGCGTGCGCGCAAATTGATCTCGCGCGAATACCAGGACGAAAAGAACCAGCAGCTGCTGCTGATGCTCGACAGTGGCCGGCGCATGCTGGCCAGCGAAGGCGGGCTCTCGCACTTCGACCATGCATTGAACGCCTCACTGGTGGTGGCCTACCTGGCCCTGCGCCAGGGCGACGCCGCCGGCCTGTTCGCCGCCGGTGGCGAGCGCCGCTGGGTGGCGCCGCAGCGCGGCATGGGCACGGTCGAGCACCTGCTGCGCGCCAGCTACGACCTGCAGCCGCGCGCAGTAGCCACCGACTATCTGGCTGCCGCCACCGAGGTATCGCTGCGCCAGCGCCGGCGCGCCCTGGTGATACTGGTCAGCAACGTGCGCGACGAGGACATCGAGGACCTGCTGGCAGCCGTTCGCCTGCTGCAGCAACGCCACCTGGTGTGCGTGGCCAGCCTGCGCGAGCGTGAGCTGGACGCTGCGCTGGAGGACGAGGTGCAGACGCTGGAGGATGCCGCTCAGGCTGGCGCCGCTGCGTTGTACCTGCAGCAGCGCGCGAAGGCACACGAAGCGCTGCGCAGCGAGAAGGTGATGGTACTGGACGTGACCGCCGACGCTCTGCCCGCTGCGCTGGTCGAGCGTTACCTGGCAGTGAAGCGCGAAGGATTGCTCTGATACCCACAGCGGCCGGCACGACCGGCACATCGCCCTGGTAGGTGCCAACCTTGGTTGGCACGAACCCACAGCGCCGACCAAGGTCGGCATCTACCAACAACGGTGCCGGCCAGCGGCCAGCACTACCGGCACATCGCCCTGGTGGGTGCCAACCTTGGTTGGCACGACGGCCCTGTGGGCCGTACCGCCATCAGACGTAGATCCGCGTCGGCGCCTCGTCCACGATCGCGTGCGGCACGAAGCGCGCACTGTCGCGGGTGATCGCGCTGTCGTCCTCGCGGATACCGATGCCGCAGGCGTGATCGCCGACCACCCAGCTGCCGATCAGCGGGTAACCGCCGTCGAAGCGGGTGAGCGGATGCGCGCGCTGGATGATCGCCGGGCCGTCGTAGGGACCGTCACTGCGCTGGGTGCTGCCATCGGCCAGGTGCATCTCGATGTTGGCGCCTTCGCGCGAGAACAGTGGCTTGCGCACCCAGCCCGAGGCCAGCGTGCTGCCGTCATCGAAGTGCGCTTCCAGCAGGTTCGGATGACCGACATTGCGCTGCCACAGCAGCGGCAGGATGCCCTTGTTGCTCAGCACCGCCTTCCATGCCGGCTCCAGCAGCTGCACGCCCGAGCCGGGCAGCGCGCGGCCGAATTCCTCAGCCATCAGGTCTTCCAGCGGGTACAGCTTGAACAGCGTGCCGATCACCGAATCGTCCAGCGCGGTGAAGCGGCCATCTTCGGACAGACCAATGTCCTCGATGGCGATGGCCTGGCCATGCAAGCCGGCCTGCGAAGCGCAGTCACGCAGATAATCGACGGTGCCGCGGTCTTCGTCCGAGCTGCCTACGGCGCTGAAGTGCAGCGGCGGCGGCAGCTGCGCGGCCAGTTCGCCGAAGCGCTCGACCAGCGCTTCATGGATCGCGTTGAACTGGTCGGCGTGCTGCGGCAGGCGACCGGCGTTGCGCTGGTCTTCCAGCCACTGCCACTGGAAGAAGCTGGCCTCGAACAGCGAGGTCGGCGTGTCGTAGTTCAGTTCGTACAGCTTGGCCGGGCCGGTGCCGTCGTAGGCCAGGTCCAGGCGGCCATAGAGGTGCGGCTGGCGCTGGCGCCAGCTGTCGGCAATCCAGTCGCGGTAGTGCGACGGAATCGCCAGCTGGTCCATCAGCCGTTCGCTGGCGATGACATCGCCGACCAGGTCCAGCGCCATCTGGTGCAGCTCGGCGCTGGGGTCTTCGATGTCCTGCTCGATCTGGCGCAGGGTGAAGGCGTAGTACGCGCTTTCATCCCAGTACGGCTGGCCGTCGATGGTGTGGAAGCGGAAACCCGCCTCTTCCGCGCGTGCCCGCCACTGGGCACGCTCGGCAATCCGGATGCGCTGCATGGGTCGATCAGCCGCCGTAGCTGCCGCTGGTGCTGCGGCGCGCGCTGGTGTTGCCGAAGCCACCACGGCTGGCGGTGACCGCACGGTTCGGCTCGCTGGTGACCGGCGCCAGGCCAGCCTTGCCCGCGCCGATGCCGCTGGCGGTGTTCAGGCCGCCAGTGCCACCCGGGGCCGGGCGCGCCCAGCCCGCGCTCTTGTCCTGGTAAGCCGGCGACGCCGCCGGTGCCTGCGGGGCCAGGCCGCCGCGATTGCTCAGCATCTGCGACATGAAGAAGCCCATCATCATCGGGCCGATGAACGAGGTGCCGGCCGACGTGTGCTGCTGCACGCACTGTTCCGGCTTGTAGTCCTTCTCACAGGCTTCCTTGCTGGCGTACTTCGGCGCCGCATCGGCGGCCTGCTTCTGCGCTTCGGCGAAGGCGTTGCGGCACGAGGACGGATCGCCGGTGGCCTCGGTGCAGGCTTCGACCGAGGTATACAGGCCTTCCTGCACCTTCACCTCCGGCTCCTTCTGGCAGGCGGTGAACAGCAGCGGCGCGGCGCTCATCAGCAGCAGCGCGGTGGTGCGGGAACGTTTCATGGCCTCATGCCCTGTCGACGGATCAATGCCCCAATGATGCCAAATCCTGGCCAGCAACCGGAATCGGCAAAGTCCGAAAGATGAACGGACTTTCATTTTCGTCGGGCATTGGGGGTCAGCGCCCATCGCGCCGCGATGGGATCCGCCCCCGGACGGCGCACCGCTCTGGCAGGTGCCAACCTGGGTTGGCACACACCCCGCGGCGCCCGGCGATGCCCAGCGCGCGCAGCCAAGTCTCCGGCAAGAAGCCCCCTTGTTGTTCAAGGGGGCGCGCCGAAGGCGCGGGGATAAGGGGAAATGCGTGGACCACCAAGCCGCTGCAAGCGGTGAAGGTGGTTGCAGCAGCAACCGAAAAAATTGTCCATGATCGGGCGACCCCCACGTTGTACGGCCCGCCCGTTCCGCCAGCCATGCCTGAATACCGCTCCCGCACCTCCACCGCCGGCCGCAACATGGCCGGCGCCCGCGCCCTGTGGCGTGCCACCGGCATGAAGGACGGCGACTTCCACAAGCCGATCATCGCCATCGCCAACTCCTTCACCCAGTTCGTGCCCGGCCACGTGCATCTGAAGGACCTCGGCCAGCTGGTCGCGCGCGAGATCGAGCAGGTTGGCGGTGTCGCCAAGGAATTCAACACCATCGCCGTGGACGACGGCATCGCGATGGGCCATGACGGCATGCTGTATTCGCTGCCCAGCCGCGAGATCATCGCCGACGCCGTGGAGTACATGGTCAACGCGCACTGCGCCGACGCGCTGGTGTGCATCAGCAACTGCGACAAGATCACTCCCGGCATGCTGATGGCCGCACTGCGCCTGAACATCCCGGTGGTGTTCGTCTCCGGCGGACCGATGGAAGCAGGCAAGACCAAGCTGTCCGAGCACAAGCTGGACCTGGTCGACGCGATGGTGGTGGCCGCCGATGACAGCGCCTCCGACGAGAAAGTGGCCGCATTCGAGCGCAGTGCCTGCCCCACCTGTGGTTCGTGCTCGGGCATGTTCACCGCCAACTCGATGAACTGCCTGACCGAAGCGCTGGGCCTGTCGCTGCCCGGCAACGGCACCACGCTGGCCACCCACGCCGACCGCGAGGCGCTGTTCCGCCGCGCCGGCCGCCTGATCGTCGAACTCTGCCACCGCTGGTATGGCGGCGAAGACCCGGGCGCGCTGCCGCGCGGCATCGCCACCCAGGCCGCGTTCGCCAATGCGATGACCCTGGACATCGCCATGGGCGGATCGACCAATACCATCCTGCACCTGCTGGCCGCCGCGCAGGAAGCGGAGGTCGACTTCGACCTGACCCATATCGATGCCTTGTCGCGGCGCGTACCGCAGCTGTGCAAGGTGGCGCCCAACACGCCGAAGTACCACATCGAGGACGTGCACCGCGCCGGCGGCGTGTTCGGCATCCTCGGTGAACTGGACCGCGCGGGCCTGCTCGATACCGGTGTGCCGACCGTGCACAGCGCCAGCCTGGCCGACGCGCTGGAGCGCTGGGACGTGGTGCGCAGCGACAACGACACCCTGCACACCTTCTTCAAGGCCGGCCCGGCCGGCATTCCTACCCAGGAGGCCTTCAGCCAGGCCACGCGCTGGCCGACGCTGGACGTGGACCGCGCCGAGGGCTGTATCCGCTCGCTGCAGCACGCGTATTCGCTGGAAGGCGGGCTGGCCGTGCTGCGCGGCAACCTGGCCGTGGATGGCTGCGTGGTGAAGACCGCCGGCGTGGATGAGTCGATCCACGTGTTCGAGGGCCCGGCACGCGTCTACGAAAGCCAGGACGCCGCCGTCGCCGGCATCCTCGCCGACGAAGTGCAGCCGGGCGAGGTGGTGGTGATCCGCTACGAAGGCCCGAAGGGCGGCCCGGGCATGCAGGAGATGCTGTATCCGACCAGTTACCTGAAGTCGAAGGGGCTGGGCAAGCAGTGCGCACTGCTGACCGATGGACGCTTCTCCGGTGGCACCTCGGGCCTGTCGATCGGCCACGTTTCGCCGGAAGCGGCCAGCGGCGGGGTCATCGGCCTGGTGGAAGATGGTGATCGCATCCGCATCGACATCCCGGCCCGCCGCATCGATCTGCTGCTGGATGACGCCACCCTGGCCCAGCGCCGCACCGACGCCGATGCGCGTGGCTGGAAGCCGCGCGCGCCGCGCCCGCGCAAGGTCACCAGCGCGTTGAAGGCCTACGCCCTGCTCGCCACCAGCGCCGACAAGGGCGCCGTACGCAACACCGCCCTGCTGGGCGACTGACCCCTGTGGGGTAGTGCCGGCCGCTGGCCGGCATCTGCCGCGTGCCTCGAGGCTCATGCCGGCCAGCGGCCGGCACTACCGATCCGGTACGCTGCGCGGCATGACCCACCGCCTGCCGCGCCAACCCCTCATCGATGCCCTGCGCGGATTCGCGCTGCTCGGCGTGTTTCTGGTCAACCTGCGCTTCTTCTCGCTCGATGCGCTGATGAGCGAGGCCGCGCAGCAGGCGCTGCCCAGCGCAGCGCTCGACCAGGCCATCCGCACCGGCATGGAATGGCTGGTGGACATGAAGGCAATCACCCTGTTCTCGCTGCTGTTCGGCATGGGCGTGGCGATGCAGATGGACGGCCGGGCGCCCGGCAGCATGGCCGCGCACCTGCGGCGGATGGCGGTGCTGCTGGTGATCGGCCTGCTGCATTCGGTGCTGCTGTGGTGGGGCGACATCCTGCTGGTGTATGCCGTGGTCGGCCTGCTGCTGCCGTTGTTCCGGCACCTGGGCGATCGTGCCCTGCTGTGCAGCGGCCTGTTCATCGCCCTGTTGCTGCCACCGCTGCTGTCGCCGTGGATCCGCGAATGGGTGGCCCTGCTCACACCGCGCGCGCAGATGAACGCCATGGCGCTCGGTGCGCTGGAGCACGGAAGCCTGGCGCAGGCGTGGTGGCACAACCTGCAGCTGGCGGCATGGCTGAAGCTGAGCAACTGGGCACTGCTGTTCTTCGTGCTCGGCCGCTTCCTGCTGGGCTACTGGGCGGGTCGTCGCGGCCTGCTTCAGCAGCCGCAGGCACACCGGCCGCTGCTGCGCGCGATCGCCGTCGGTGGGCTGCTGTTGACGGCCGCGTTTCTGTGGATCGATGCCCACGCCGACGCGCTGAAGCAGGCGTGGCCGGCGCTGCGTAGCGGTGTGCCGGGCTACCTGCTGCGTGTGGCGTACCGCGTTGCGCCGCTGGCACTGGGCATCGCTGCGGCCGCCATCTTCGCCCTGCTCTATCTGCGCCCGTGGGCCGAACGCGTGCTGCGCGTGTTCGTCCCGGCCGGGCGCATGGCATTGAGCAACTACCTGCTGCAAAGCGCCATCTGCGTGCCGTTGTTTGCCGGCTTCGGGTGGGGCATCGGCCCTCAGCACGGGCTGTGGCCGGTGCTGCTGGTGGCAGCGATGCTGTTCCCGCTGCAGCTGTGGGCGAGTGCGTGGTGGCTGCGCGGCCATCGCTTCGGGCCGGTGGAATGGCTGTGGCGCAGCGCCAGCGAAGGACAATGGCTGCCGCTGCGGCGCTAGCCATCGGAGACGGAGCGGATCAGGTCGTTTTTTGCCATTTGCGACTTAATCCCCTCCGTCCCCGTTTTGCCGGCCAGCGG
>NZ_JAPTFX010000067.1:0-22872 GCF_030985895.1 Stenotrophomonas sp. Sm6012
CCCCTCAGGAGCCACGCCGCTCCCTCATCCCCGGAAACCGCATGCCCGGAACCTCGTCAATGACGCCATCTGGGGTCGCCAGCATCGAGGAGTTGGGCCTTCGTGGCACCCTTTTCCTAGCCGCACTGTTAGCCGCGCAGCTACGACGCCTACCGGTGGCGCCCACACGCCGCTCCACCTTGCTGGTGCTGGACACGCTGCGAGACTTGGCCTTGATCCAAGTTCCCTGGCCAGCGGATCGATGGCAGATCCGCCCCGATGCCGAGGTCACGCCCATCGAAGATCTGCAATGGGCTTTCGCCTGGTATACCCACGAGCGCAGGCACCTGCTCCCGGTGCTGGAAGACCAACTCGGCGATATGGCACACGATGTAGACTTGGCGGACGCGAAACTGGAGCTGTGGGATGAACTTGCACTCTGGGAGACCGAGCAGTTTCTGGAGCAGCAATTGCTCAAACATCACTTCGACCCAGGCTGGGCACGTGATGTGGGGTTCGCCTTTCAATCCGGACCGCGGGGCTTGCCGATCGCGCGGTGGCGTTACTGCTGCTGGGCGGCGGTACGCCAAGGTGCCTCGGTGGCGATGCGTCTTGGCGTGCACGACAGCGCCCATGTGCGGGAAGCCATCTTTCAGGAGGTCCAGAAGCGCCTGCGCTACCTGATGACCAGTTCGCCCGAGCAAGGCATGTTCAAGCCCTATCATTTGGCACCGGAGTCCTCAGTAGCCAAACTGTTTGTAGATTGGGTCGTCCCTATGGAATGGGCGTACTGGACAGGTGAGCGCCACCCCAGCCGCTAGCAGACAAACGAGCAGCCTCGTCAGTCGGCTCCCCCATCTTGCGCATGGCCGCGCCGAGTTTTCTTCACCGCATTTTGTGCTGGCGTCAGTTGACTCAGTAGAGGCTCTAGCGCTTCAAGACGTGCATTGGCACGCAACGCATCGGCTTCAGCGCTCTCGCGGCGCTCACGCTCCCGCGCAAGGGTGTCTTGAACTTGAGCTAGCTCGTTGCGCATGGTATCCAAGGTCTTGGCGTCAGTCTTCCAGCGCTCCTGCAGTGCCAAATAGTCCGTCGCGGTCTGGCGCAACGCCACGACCTCGCTGTGTTGGCCTTCGTGGGCCTGTCGTAGCTGGGCAAGCTCACGCTCAATCCGCCCGTGGCGCTCCAGCCATTGACCATTGTCGCGGTTCAGCACCAACAGCTCCTGATTCTTCGCGCCCAAGGCTTCATTGGCCTGACGTAAGGCTACTTGCAGCTCTTGGACCTGATGCTCGTGACGGCGAAGCTCTTGCTCACGCTGCTCTTTGGTTGAAGTGCGGTAGTGCTCAAGCGCTTCCCGGGCATGGGCATGCTTGTCCTCCAGAGAACGCGTATGCGCCTCATGATCAGCCAGCCGCACCGTCATGCCAGCGATGCGCTCGTTCAACTGGGCGATTTCCGCGATCCTGTCACCTAGATTCTGTTGAAGGAGGGCGTGAGCAGCCTGCTCTTGGTGCAGGCTTGATTCGGTGCGCTGCAGCCGACTGCTCAAGGCGGCAGCCTCCTCTTGGGCACCGGAAAGCGCCTGTTGCCGACTGTGGAGCTCAGCCTGATGGCGCTCACGCTCCTGGGTGAGGATGGCCTCTGCTTCCTCCTGGAGCCGCGAGGCCAAGCGCGCAACCAAGTCCTGCAAAGCATCACTAACGGCTACCGTCCTCGCCGGACCGCCGCCTTCCTCTCCTTCCAGTTCACGCAAGTAGCGGTGGATCGTGGTCTTGGAGCCCGCGTTGCCCAAGGCCACTCGCACCGCGTCGACTGACGGCTTCTTGCCTTGGGCCAGCAGCGCGTCGCGCGCCTTCTGGACGTCACTCTTATAGAGTCCTGCGCGCGCCATCGTGCCACCCCACTCTATTTCGTAATGTATTACATACCATGTAATTACATACTATTAAAGCAGGTAGACGACCGCTCGTCGGCGAAAATAGTTATACGGGATAATACTGAATTATCCCGCGTAAGGCGGATTCTGACCCTTCCCCGCGTCCCAAGCAGTACGAAACCGCCCAGGGCCGGCGATCGCTGGGTAGTATGGCCCAGAGCGGAAAGGAGGCCAGCCAGGGTGCAGGCAGGCTCCGCCACCGAGCCCGTTGGCCATCAAAGGACTGTGCATGCCGATCGAACGTATCGTCATCGACAACTTCAAGTCGTTTCGCCATCTGGACCTGCCCCTCAATGCCCACATGAACCTGGTGGTGGGCGACAACGAGGTCGGTAAATCCACCCTGCTGGAGGCCATCCACGCGGTGGTCACCGGCCAGCTGCATGGGCGCAATCTTGCCTACGAGCTCACGCCCTACCTGTTCCACCAGCCCATGGTGCAGGAGTACTTGGGAGCGCTTGCCACGGGCACGCCGGCCTCGCCGCCACGGATCTCCATCGAAGCCTATTTGGGCGCCGACGCCGCGCTGGCGTCGTTACGCGGCACCAACAACTCCCTGCGTCTGGATACCGCCGGCATCCGGCTGCTGGTCGAGCTCAACGACGACTACCGCGAGGAGTTCAACGCCTACCTGCAGCAGCACCAGGGCGCGGTCAGCCTGCCGGTGGAGTACTACACGGTGCGCTGGTACTCCTTCGCCAACAATGGCGTCACCGCCCGTAGTATTCCGTTCGACTCGACCATCATCGACACGCACGGCATCAAGACCTTGTCCGGTGCCGATCGCTATATCGCCGGCATCATCGAGCAGGCACTGACGCCTGCGCAGCGCGTCTCGCTGTCGCTGAGCTTCCGCCGCATGCGGCAGAGCTTTTCCGAAGAAGCGGATGTGGCAGCGATCAATGCCTACTTGACCGAGCACACCGGGGACATCAGCCACAGGGCATTGACGGTAGGCGTGGACACATCGCCGCGCTCAACGTGGGAAACCAGCCTGTCACCCTACCTGGATGAGCTCCCGTTCACCCAGGCCGGCAAGGGCGAGCAAAGCGCGGTGAAGATGAAGCTGGCGATGCACGCGGCCGGCGCGGCTCACGTGCTGCTGATCGAGGAGCCGGAGAACCATCTGTCCTATTCCAGCATGACCCAGCTGATCGACAAGATTGCGGCCCTCTCCACCGCCCAGCAGGTGATCATCGCCACCCACAACAGCTTCGTGTTGAACAAGCTGGGCGTGGACAACGTGATCCTGTTCAGCGCGCAAGGCCAGATGAAGCTGGACCAGCTGCCCAGCGATACCCACGACTATTTCATGAAGCTGCCGGGCCACGACACGCTGCGGTTGATCCTGGCCAAGCAGGCGATCCTGGTGGAAGGCCCTTCCGACGAACTGATCGTGCAGCGTGCCTACAGTGACCATCACGGCGTGGCGCCGATGGCTCACGGCGTAGACATCATTTCGGTCAAGTCGTTGGCATTCAAACGCTTCTTGCAGATTGCCGATCGACTGAGGATTCAGGCCAAGGTGATCACCGACAACGACGGTGATATCGCAGTTGTGCAAGAGCGCTATGCCGAGCACATCAACGCGATCTATTACGATTCCGACGAGAGCGCCCCTTCGCTGGAAGAGCAGCTGATCAAAGCCAACTCGCTGGCCGAACTCAATACCGTGCTGGGCAAGGCCTTTGCCGATGAGGTGGCGCTGCTCAAGTACATGAAGGGCCATAAGACCGATACGGCCTTGGCGATTTTCAATAGCCCGCACTCGATCAGGTTCCCGGACTATGTCCAGCGTGCCATCACCTAACCGGGTCCTGCTCTCGGCAGCCGGCTCGGGCAAGACCACGTTGCTGGTCCGGCAGGCCTTGGAGCGACCTGGGCGCCGCATCGCGATTGTCACCTACACGCTGGAAAACCTGGAAGAGATCCGGCGCTCGTTTGAGGCCCACGCAGGCGCGGTCCCCGCGCATGTCACCTTGCACAGCTGGTATGGCTTTCTGCTGCGCCAGTGCATTCGCCCGTACCAAGCTGCGCTTTGCCCTGAGCCTCGCATCGAGACCATCCTGTTCGTAGAAGGTGTCACCAACAACCGCGCCCCACGCACCCAGGTGGCGCGCCACTACCTGGCGGGCAACCGGATGTATTCGGACCGAGCGGCCGATTTCGCTGTGCGCTGCGATGAGCTGACCCAAGGCCAGGTCGTGGCGCGATTGGCGGCGATGTACGACGAGCTCTACATCGACGAAGTCCAGGATCTGGCCGGCTTTGATCTGGATCTGGTCGAACGGCTGTTGAAGAGCGAGATTGCCATCACGTTGGTAGGCGATACGCGCCAAGCCACGTATGCCACCAACTATGCGCAAAGGTACAGCCAATACCGTGGTCCGAATCTGGCAGCGCTGTTTCAGATTTGGGAGGCCGACGGCTTATGCCGGCTGGATCACCGCCTCACCAGTCTGCGCTGCGTCCAGGCCCTGTGCGATATGGCTGACACGCTCTATCCGCAGATGCCGCGGACCCAATCAGGCAATGGCGAGGTCACCGGACACGATGGCATCTACCTCGTCGCTCCAGGGGATGTGGCCGCGTACATGCAGGAGTTCGCCCCCACCGTGCTCCGGCATGACCGGCGGCAGGCGTGCGACGGACTGCCGGCGGTGAACTTTGGGCAGTGCAAGGGCCGCACCTACAGTCGGGTCCTCATCTTTCCGAACGGGCCGTTGACGCAGTACCTGCGCACGGCCGATGCAGCGCGTATCACCGCGCCGCCGAAATACTACGTGGCCTTCACCCGGGCGCGGCAAAGCGTGGCCTTTGTGTATGCCGGCGCGTGCGCGTTGCCGGGTCATCAGCTCTATGCGCCTGCCAGCGCAGACGCATAGAGCCAGGGGCTGCGATCACATCTTCTTTAACGGCGCCGCGGTGGGCGGCGGCGGTACCGGGCCCGGGTCGTTGAAACACAGCATGATCTGATCGATGCCGAATTGATCGGCCAGGACCTGGGCAATCACAGCATGCACCAGGTCCAGGTCGACCGAGGGCGCCGCGACCGTGATGGTGGCCGCGATCGCACGGCCATGCTCACCGGCGACCAGGCGCAGGTCGTCCACCGCTTTCACGCCCGGGTCGGTAAACATCGCCGCACGGACCTGTTCCAGGTTGAGCTCGTTCATGGGGACTCCAAAGCAGTGCTACCGGCGCGGGGAGCTCGGTCGCGATGCAGCCAACGATAGAGCACCGGCAGCACCAACAAGGTCAATGCGGTGGATGAGACGATGCCGCCGATGACGACAGTGGCCAGCGGCCGCTGCACTTCCGAGCCAGCACCGACATTCAAGGCCATGGGTAGGAAGCCCAGCGAGGCTACCAGGGCGGTCATCAACACCGGTCGCAGGCGTCCAAGGGCGCCGTCGCGCACAGCGTCGTCTAGCGGATCGCCCTGTTCGCGCAGACGGCGGATGAAGGCGATCATGACCAGCCCGTTGAGTACGGCCACGCCCGACAGCGCGATGAAGCCCACACCGGCAGAGATCGACAACGGAATCCCGCGCAGAGCCAGTGCCAGCACACCGCCGGTCAGCGCCAGCGGCACGCCACTGAACACAATGGCCGCATCCTTGGCCGAGCCGAAGGCCATGAATAGCAGAGCGAAGATCAACGCCAGTGTCACCGGAACGACCACGCCCAGGCGTTGGGTGGCCGAGATCAGCTGCTCGAAGGTGCCGCCGTAATCGATCCAGTAGCCCTCTGGAAGCGCGGCATCCTGGCCGATGCGTGTGCGCAACTCGCCGACGAACCCGCCCAGATCGCGCTCGCGCACGTTGGCGGTGATCACCACGCGGCGCTTGCCGTTCTCGCGGTTGATCTGATTGGGCCCGCGCTCTACCTGGATCTTCGCCACTTCCCGCAGCGGCACCGTGCGAGGCCCCCCATTGGCGCCGGCGGCCAGACGGCTGGACTCATCGACACTGGTGCTTGCCGGCAGCGGAATGGGCAGATCTGCCAGCACAGCGGGGTCTTGGCGCTGCGCTTCGGGCAGGCGCACGACCAGGTCGAAGCGGCGGTCGCCCTCGATCAACTGGCCGGCAACACTGCCCCCAATGGCGGTGGCCACCGTTTCCTGCACATCGCCCGGGTTCAGGCCATACCGTGCCAATGCCGCCGGATCTGGCGTGATGGTCAGCAGCGGCAGGCCGGAGACCTGCTCGGCCTTGACGTCTTCGGCGCCGGGGACGCTACGCATGACCCGCTCGACCCGGCTGGCCAGGCGCGTCAACTGGTCAAGGTTGTCGCCGTAGACCTTGACCGCCACGTCCGAACGGACGCCGGAGATCAACTCGTTGGTGCGCATCTGGATGGGCTGGGTGAACTCGTAGTTGCTGCCCGGGATTTCCTTGGCCGCCGCCTCCAGCTCTTCCACCAGCTCGGCCTTGGGCTTGCGCGGGTCGGGCCACTGGTCGCGGGGCTTGAGCATCAGGAAGGTGTCGGCCATCGACGGCGGCATAGGATCGGTGGCCACCTCGGCGGTGCCGATCTTTGAGAAGATGTTGGCCACCTCCGGGAACTGGGCCAGGCGCTTCTCCAGCGTTTCCTGCATGGCCACCGACTGCTCCAAGCTGGTGCCGGGAATACGCATGGGCTGCAAGGTGATGTCGCCCTCATCCAGGCTCGGCACGAACTCCGAACCCAAGCGGGTGGCCAGCACGCCACAGCCCACCACCAGCACGGCCGCGCCGGCCAGCACCACCACGCGCCGACGCAGGGCCCAATCCAGCAGCGGCGTATAACGGGCACGCGACCAGCGCATCAGGCGGTTGTCGTGCTCAGCCACACGGCCGCGCAGGAAGCTGGCGATCGCCGCCGGCACGAAGGTCAGCGACAACACCATGGCGCCGGTCAGGGCCAGCACCACCGTGATCGCCATCGGGTGGAACATTTTTCCTTCTACCCCGGACAGCGCGAAGATCGGCAGGTAGACCGCGGCGATGATGCCCAGGCCAAACAAGCTGGGACGGATCACCTCGGCGGTGGCCGAGGCGGTCAGGTCATAGCGCTCTTCATCGTTGAGCTGGCGGCCCAGCGCGTGCTGCGCCTCGCCGAACCGGCGCAGACAGTTCTCGATGATGATCACCGCCCCGTCCACGATCAGGCCGAAGTCCAGCGCGCCCAGGCTCATCAGGTTGCCCGACACGCCGCCACGCACCATGCCGATGATGGTGAACAGCATCGCCAACGGGATCACCGCCGCGGTGATCAACGAGGCGCGCACATTGCCCAGCAGCAGGAACAGCACCACCACCACCAGCAGCGCGCCCTCGATCAGGTTCTTGGACACCGTGCCGATGGTGCGATCCACCAGTGCGGTGCGGTCATAGACGGCCTTGGCATGGACGCCGGCAGGCAGGCTGGCGTTGGCGGCATCCAGCTTGGCCGCGGCCGCCTGGGAGACTTCCCGGCTGTTGGCGCCGAACAACATGAAGGCGGTACCGACCACGACCTCGTGGCCATTCTGGGTGGCCGCGCCCGTGCGCAGCTCCTTGCCTTCGCCCACGCTAGCGACGTCGCGCACCCGAATGGGCACGCCATCGCGCCGGTCCAGCACGATGTTGCCGATTGCCTCCAGATTGGCTAGCTGGCCCGGCACGCGCACCAGGAACTGCTGTCCGTTGCGCTCGATGTAGCCGGCGCCGATGTTCTGGTTGTTGCGCATGACCGCGGCGACCACGTCGTTCAACGTGAAGCCCAGCGCCACCAACTGAGCTGGATCGGGAGTGATGTGGATCTGCCGCTCGAAGCCGCCGATGGTGTTGACCTCGGTGACGCCGGGCGTGGTGCGCAGCTGCGGCCGGATCACCCAGTCCTGCAGGGTGCGCAGGTCCGTGGCCGTGTACGGGGTGCCGTCGGGCTTGCGAGCGTTGGGCTCGGCCTCCACGGTGTACATGAAGATCTCGCCCAACCCGGTGGAGATCGGCCCCATTTCCGGGTCCAACCCTTCGGGAAGCTGGGAGGCGATCTGCTGCAGGCGCTCGGCGACCTGCTGGCGGGCAAAGTACAGGTCGGTGCCGTCCTTGAAGACGACGGTGACCTGCGAAAGCCCGTAGCGCGACAGCGAGCGGCTGTAGTCCAGCTTGGGCAGACCGGCCATGGCCGTTTCGATGGCAAAGGTGACCCGTTGTTCGGCCTCCAGCGGCGAGTAACCCGGGGCCTGGGTGTTGATCTGGACCTGGACGTTGGTGATGTCGGGTGTGGCGTCAATGGAAAGGTGACGGTAGCTCCACACGCCCAGCGCAACCAGCGCAGCGGTGAGCACTAGCGTCAGCCAGCGATGGCGGATGGACAGCCCAATGAGGCGTTCGAGCATGGCGGGCCTCATTCTTCTTCCACGGTGGACTTTTCGATGTCGGCCTTGATCAGGAAGCTTTGGGCCACCACCACCTGTTCACCGGCCTTGAGGCCTTCCAGCACTTCGGCGCGTTCGGCGTCGCGGCGCCCCAGCTTCACCGGCCGGGTGTGGTAGGTTTCGCCCTGCTGCACGTAGACCACGTCCTGGTCTTCTGCGGTCTGCAGCGCCGTGATCGGCACCACCAACGCTGCCGATTGGCGATCCACGGTGACCCGCGCCTTGACCGCCGACCCCGGCCGCCACAGGCCATCGGTGTTGGCCACCGTGCCGCGCGCAATGGTGCTTTGGCTGGCGGTGGCGGTGCCGGGCAGGACGCGCTCCAAGGTGGTCTGTGCGGTGACGCCATCGCTCAAGCGGGTAACCGTCACCGGCACGCCAGCACCGATGTGCTGGGCGTCGGCGCCGAAGATGTGCAGGTCCACCCACAGCGTGGACAGGTCGGCGACCTCAAACAGCGGCGCGCCCTCAGCGGCGGCCATGCCTACGGCGGCCGTGCGCGCCATGACCACGCCACTGATCGGCGCGGTGACGGTATAGGTGGTCAGGCTCAGGTTGCTCTCTACCGTGGCCAGTGCCTGGCCGGCCCGTACCTGATCACCCACGCCCGCACGCACGGAGCGGACCGGTCCGGGGAAGCGTGCCGTGACCTGCGCGATGCGACCGTCAATCGGGGTCAACAGCCCTTGCACCTCATGCTCGTCAGCAATCTCACCGGGGCCTGCCGGTGCGACCTGGATACCCGCTGCCTGCGCAGCTTTGGCGGCAATCTTGGTTTCCAGCGGCGCTTCCTCGTGCTCGCCGTGCTCTTCGCCCTCAGCGGCGGCGCCGCCTTCGGACGCTTCGTTGGGGGCCGACGCGTTGCAGGCGGCCAGCATCATCAGGGCCATGCCCAGTGCGGTCCAGGAAAAGCGATTCATGGGGTCTCTCCGGTGGAAGCAGCCGCCGGCGGCGCGACAAGCGCCTGGCCGGTCAGGCGTTGAATTTCGATCAGGGCGCGCTGCGCATCGAGCGCCACGTCCAGCTGCTGCTGGGCCATGGCCGTGCGTTCGGACTGCAGCTGTGCCCATTCCAGGTAGCTGATCGCGCCGGCGCGATAGGCGCGCTCGGCGGCCTGCTCAGCCCGGGCCAACTTCGGCAGCACCTCGCCTTGCAGCCGTGCCACCTCGGCCTGCGCCACGGTGTAGCGACCATGGGCTTCGACCAGCGTGGAATACAGCGACAGGCCCTTGGCCTCGCGCTCGATCGTCAGAACCTCCAGCTCCGCTTCGCCGGCGCGGATCTCCGGCTGCGCGCGGCTGCGGCTGCCCAGTGGCATGGACAGGCTGGCCACCAGCGCGGTGTCGTCAGTCTCCTGCAGGCGGCGCACGCCCAGCTGCCACGACAAGTCCGGCGAGGCCGCCGAACGCGCCAGCTGCAGTCGTGCCTGCGCGATCCGGCGGGCATCGGCAAACTGCGCCAACTCGGGAGTGCGCTCCAATTCCTCGGCCAGCGACTGCATGGACGCGATCGCCGGCAGGGTCATGGGATCCGCCGCGGCCACCTCGAAGCTCGGAGCACGTTCGCCCCAGAGGGCAGCAAGGTGCTGCCGGGCGGCAATGCGCTGCTGCTCGGCCCGATCACGGGTCAATTCTGCTCTCGCCAGTGCTGCTTGTGCGGTGAGCATCACCGATTCGGGAGACGCGCCAGCCTGCAGGCGCTGCCGGGCAGCGGCGACGGTCCGCTGGCGCTGGCCGACATCCATGTTCGCCAGGCTGCGTTGCCGGTCGGCACCGACAACGGCCAAATAGCGCTGCGCCGTCTCGGCGAGCAGGTCCAGCCGCCCGGTCTCGCGCTGCACGGCCAGTGCATCAATCCGGCTTTGGGCCAAGGTGCGGCGGGCGTCGAGCTTGCCGCCGCGCTCCAGGACCGAGCTCAGGCTCAAGGTCAACTCCGCGCTGTCCAGGCCACGGGCCGCGCCCGTGCCCAGCGCATTTTCAACCTCCGCCCCCAACGTCCACGGTGGCCGCTGCACGGCCTGGTCGCGCTCGGCAGCGAGCACCGTGGCTCGCGCATCGACCAGGCGCAGCTCGGGGTGGGTTTGGGCCACGCGTGCAAACGCGTCGTCCAAGGTCATCAGCTCTTCTGCTGTCGCCGGCGTTGCCGCCGCGCTCAACAGTAGCCACGCGGCCAGGGCCGCCAATCGCACATGCATGAAGTACTCCAGAATTTTCGATAGCCAACAGGGATCCGGCGCACGCCGGCGCGCATCACCCTGCGATCGGCGGCCGGAACGGCGCGAGCAGGTGCTCATGCCGATATCTGTCCGCATGGGCTGTCGCCGACGGCCAATGCCGGCCGATATGAGCAATGGCCAACACTATTTCTGGAGCCGGCGCGGCCTGGCTACAGCACAGCACCAGCTGCTGTAGCCGGTGCAGCGCGGCGTCTACGCCACGCTCGGAAGCTGGTGATGCCACTGCCGGGTCATGGTCGGCCGCGGCCAGATGGGTTTGAGCATGGAGCTCGCCAACCACTGCCAGCACCGGCTGCGTCACAAGGCCCACGGCCAAGTGCGCCAGCAGCAGCCAGCGCAGGCCACAGCTCAGCCGGCCAAGCGCTGTCATGCAGGCGTTTTGCGCGCGTCGGCACGCGCCCGGCGAGCATCACCCAAGATCTCGAAAGCCTCCTTGATCACATACAGGCCGATCAGGGCGCCGATCACGAAATCCGGGTAGGGGCTGGCCAGCCACCACACCAACAGGCCGGCCAGAATCACCCCAACGTTGGCCACCACATCGGCGCGGGTAAACAGCCAGGTCGCTCGCAGATGCACTTCGCCAGACTTCAAGGGGGCGAGCATACGGAGCACCTTCAGGTTCACGGCCAGCGAGACCAGAGCGGTACCGATCATCCAACCGCTGACCGGCTCGGCGCCGTACATCACCCGGCGGCCGACTTCGACCAGCACGCCTACGCCCAGCACCAGCAGCACGCTGCCACTGACCCACGCGGCGTTGGCCTTGAAGCGCGCCGTGCGCCCGATAGCGACCAGGCCAATGGCATAGGCGGTGGCGTCAGACAGCATGTCCAGCGCGTCAGCCAGCAGCCCGGTGGAATGGGCAATCCAGCCGGCAATGCCGCCGATCACGGCCATCGCTGCATTCAGGACCAAGGCGATCCAGAGGATGCGTCGCTCCTCCTTGTTCTTGGCTTCGTGGTGGCACCCGCAATCACTCATGTCTTGGTCCTCTGCTGTGTTGTTTCATTGCTTGTTTGCGCCTGGCTGTCTACGCACACCGGAACGGGCATTGGCGAGGAACCCCACGATGGCGGCGGTGCCTACCAATACCTGCGCCAGCAGCGACTGCCAGGTGGGATACAGGCCGATCCACTCGATGCGCGGCAACGCGAGCGGTGTTTGAGAGATCCAGCCCGCTTCCTGCAACGCGGCCACGCCTTTACCGATCAGGATGACCGCCATCACCGCGATGAGAATCGAGCTGATCGAAAAGAACCGGCCAATCGGCAGCCGCCTGCTCATGCGCAGCATCCAGTACGCCACCGCAGCCAACACCGCGATTCCCGCCACCAGGCCTGCGAGGATGGCGGTGGACGCCTGATCGCTCCACATCGCGATGTAGAACAAGATCGTCTCAAACACCTCGCGGTACACCGCGACAAAGGCCAGCATGAACAGGAAAACAGCCGAGCGCCGTGTCAGCGCAGTCGTCAGCTTGGCGTGCAGGTACTCCTGCCACCGCCCTGCAAGGCTCTTTTGGTGCATCCAGATGCCTACGCTGAGCAGGACAGCGGCAGCGAACAAGGCCGAGACGCCCTCAGTGACTTCCCGGTTCGCACCGCTGATATCAACAAAGTAAGTGGCCACTGCCCAGGTAGCTGCGCCTGCCAACAACGCGCAGATCCAACCCGCATGCACATACGGCAACACATCAGACCGCTCGGCTTTACGCAAGAACGCCACGATACCAATCACGATCAGCAGCGCTTCCAGTCCTTCGCGTACCAAGATGGTAAAGCTGCCTAGAAACGCGGTGCTGGCGCCTATTCGGGTGTCCTGCAGCGCCACGTCCGCGCGATCAAACAGCTGGGCAATTTGCGCTGCCTGCCCGGCAACGTCAGCCGCGGGCGCATGCTGATCCAGCTGCGCGCGGTAGCCTGCCATGGCCGTCTCGATCTCTCGCAGCAATGACGGATTGCGCGTGGCCAGCGTGGGTTCAAGCGGCTCTACACCATCCAGATAGGACGAGAGCGCAAGCTTTTTGGCTTGAGCCAGGTCCTCATCAGCGTAAGCGCGCTGGCTGGCGGCCAGTCGCTGCCGCGCCACCGCAAAGCGATCGGCTCCTGGTACCGCTTCGTTTACTGCCTGTGGCTGCGAACGCAGGTAGGCGATGATCGCGTTTGCCTGATCGGCGGGCATCGTGGTGGCAAGATCGGCCTCTCGCGTGCGTGTCAGCGCTTCGAGCGAGGGAATGTGCGTATGGGCCTCGGCACTGGTGCGCCATAACGCCTCACCTTGAGCCTTGGCTTGCGAGGAGTACCCCAAGCTGCCCACATAGAATGCCAACGCCCAGCGATCACTTTCTGACAGCCCAGAGAAGCTGACCATGCCGGTACCCGGCACACCCTGGGAAATGACCTCGTACAACGACAGCGGCGTTCGCTGCGCGGCGCGAGTGGCATCGGTGAACGCGATCGGCGGCGGACTTAACGCTTGCGCGGCGGGGCCATCACCGTGACCTGTGGGGCCGTGACAGGCCGCGCACTGCTGGCTGTAGATGGACGCGGCCTGGGAGGTCTTCGGCGCGCTCGCCGGAACAGCGCCGATCGGGTAGCGGGCCAACAGCGTCGTGCCGAGCCCGCGCGCCAACGTTGCCACTTGCGCCGGGTCGGCCTTCTCTGCCACCGCCTGGACCAGGCGGTCGGCCTGGGCCGTCAGCTCCTGCTGGTTCTGGCCACCGGGCAATGCTGCCAGCTGACTGCGCACGGCGCCGGCAAACTCGCTCATTTCGGCGTATTCGTTGGGGGCAATTACGCGACCGGCCTGGACCGCGCCGGGGTAGTCGACCGCGATGTAATCGAGCATCTGCCAGGTTTGGCGCAGGTCTGCTGCGGCAGGCTCCGCCTGAGCAGAAGCGGGCAGAACCCAGCCGATCAGCAAGGCAATCAGGCAGTAGCGAATCAAGGCGATGGGCAGTGGCATGGTCGTCACATGCAGCGCCGCGGCCGGAGTGGCGGCGGATACGGGTTCAGCGTAAAGTCCGTAGCTACTACGGAGTCAAGCGTACTACGAATGAAAATCAGTGAGGCTGCCGACGCCAGCGGATGCCACTTGGAGACGATTCGCTATTACGAGCGGATCGGGTTGCTGCCGCGCCCGGGGCGCACGGGCAACGGCTACCGGGTCTATGGCCCGGCCGACATCGAGCGGCTGCGCTTCATTGCGCGTGGCCGGGACCTGGGCTTCAGCCTGGAGGAGGTCCGCAGCCTGCTGCAGCTGGCCGGCGATGAGGAGCTTTCGTGCGGGGACGTGGACCGGTTGGCCCGCAGCCATCTGGCCGACGTGCGCGCCCGCATGGCCGACCTGCAGCGCATGGCCAGCGAGCTGGAACGGGTGATTGCCAGTTGCCATGGCGGGCAGCGGGCGGAATGCACCATCCTGTCGACGCTGCGCCAGACGACCTCGGTGGAGGCCACGCGCCAGTGACCGAACTGGACCGCTACCTCGATGCGGCCACGCGCCAGAACACGGTGCGCAGCTATGCGTCGGCGCTGCGGCACTTCGAGGTTGAATGGCAAGGCCACCTCCCAGCGACACCTGACAGCGTGGCCCGGTACCTGGCCGCTTATGCGCAGACCTTGGCGACCAGCACCCTCCGCCAACGTCTGGCGGCCATCGCCTCTTGGCACCGCGACCACGGCTTTGTCGACCCGACCCGATCGCCGCTGGTGCGCAAGGTGCTCAAAGGCATCCAGACCCTGCACCCGGGCCAGGTCAAGCAAGCCGCGCCGCTCCAGATTCGGCGGCTGGTCGAGCTCGATGACTGGCTGGCCGCGGCGATCGCTGCGGCACATGCCCGGGGCGATGGGCCGGCGGCGCTGCGCCATCAACGAGACCGAGCGCTGGTGCTGCTCGGGTTCTGGCGGGGATTCCGTGGCGATGAACTGCTGCGTCTGGACGTGGCCCATCTCACGCTGGTGCCGGGACAGGGGATGACCTGCTTCTTGCCACGCAGCAAGGGTGATCGCCAGGCAGCCGGCGTCACCTACAAGGTGCCGGCGCTGTCGCGGTTATGTCCGGTGGAGGCGACCCAGGCGTGGCTGCAGGCGGCCGACCTGCAAGAAGGGCCGGTGTTTCGGGCAGTCAACCAATGGGGCCAGGTGAGCGCCGAAGGCCTGCATCCCAACAGCTTGGTGCGCCTGCTGCGCGAGTTGCTGACCAGTGCCGGCTTTGCCGATGCGGGGCTCCACAGCAGCCATTCGTTGCGCCGCGGCTTTGCCAGCTGGGCCAACGACCAAGGCTGGGACATGAAGGCCTTGATGGAGTACGTGGGCTGGCGCGATGTGCAGTCGGCCATGCGTTACCTGGACGGGCGTGACCCGTTTGCCCGGGACCGCATTGAAGCAAGCCTGCCCAGTCCAACCGTGCCGGTACCGGCGATGGCACTGCCGGCGCCGGAGGGCAAATCGGCCCTGCAGCTGCGCCTGCGCATGGTGCTGACCCCGTTTGCTCGCACGGGCCGCGGCGCGGCCAAGGCCCGAGGCCGAATTGAAGAGATCTGCTTGGCCCCGTTCCAGGCTGTGCGCCTGAACACCGCCAGCAGCGAGTACCAGTTGACTGCTCCCACCGATCCCGAAAGGGATCTGGATGAAATCCTGGCCACGTTGCTCGATGACATGCACCGCATGGCCGATACGCACCAGTGCTTCCTGGAAGCGTCGCTCAGTACAGACGACGGCCGGCACTGGGACTGATCCCCCTCACACCCTCCGGATCCAATGGCTACCCTTCACGAGACCGCCTACCCGCGACTGAAGCCTGATCCCACCGCCAAGGAACTGGAGGAGATCTATACCCCGACCGCCGCTGAGATTGCATTCGCCAAGCAGCTGACCACCCAGCCGGGTCCGCAGCTGGCGGTACTGATTCATCTAAAGCTCTTCCAACGCTTGGGCTACTTCACGCTGTTGGCCGACGTACCCGAGCGGATCCGGAAGCACATCGCCAAGGCCGCCCGACTCGGGCGCGTATTGGACACCGACCAGCTCGAACGCTACGACGCTTCCGGCAGCCAGCGCCGGCATATGCCGCAGCTTCGGCAATTCATCGGGGTACGTCCCCTGGATAAATCGGGCTTGGCTTGGCTGGACACAGTGGCCACCGGAGCAGCCCAGACCAAGCACACCATCCCGGACATCGTGAACGTCCTGCTCGAAGAGCTGGTGCACCATCGCTACGAACTGCCCGGTTTCCGCACTCTGGAGCTGGCCGCCATCGGCGCCCGTGAGCGGGTCAATCTGGGCTACTACCGCAGCATCAGCCACGCGCTGACGCCTGCCACGCGCACGCTCATCGACGAACTGCTGCGCGCACCGGAAGGGTCCAGGTTCACCGGCTGGCAATCACTCAAGCGCGAGCCCGGCCGGCCCACCAACAAGGAAGTTCGGTTCTACCTGCAGCACATCCGCATGCTGCAGCAGTTGGCCGACCAGCTGCCTCCCATCGATGTGCCGGTGCCCAAGCTCAAGCAGTTCCGTGCAATGGCTCGGGCCTATGACGCCAGCGAGCTGGCCGAACTGGCTCCGGACAAGCGCTATGCGCTGGCCACCATCTTCATTCGCGCCCAGCATGCCAAGACACTGGATGATGCAGCCGAGTTGTTCATCAAGCAGGTGCGCGGGCTGGAGAACACGGCCCAGCAGAAATTGCTGGCCTACCAGCTCGAACATGCCAAACGGGCCGACTTCCTCATCGGCCAGCTCAAGGAAATCCTGCAGGCCTATCAGCTAGACGGCAGCGATAGTCAGCGCGTGGATGCCATCGACAACAGCCTGGAAGCGGAAGTGTCGACCTTGCTGGCCGAATGCGAAGAACATATGGCCTACGCCGGGAAGAACTACCTGCCTTTCATGCTGCAGCCCTATGGCGCGGTCAGGCCGCTGCTGTTCAATGGGCTGGAGCTGATGAAACTTCGGGCGACCAGCCACGACGCCGGCATGGAGCCGCTGATCGCAGCGGTGCTCTCGCTGCGCAACCAGCGCCGTGAGCTGATCGAGGTCGCCTCCCTCGGTTTGGACCCGGAAAAGGACTTTGACTGGATGTCCAAGCTCTGGTGTCAGCACGTGTTCGGCAAGCGGGCCAGTGCAGCCGGCGCCGGCTGGATGCACCGTAAGTACTTCGAGCTGGCCGTGCTGGTGCAGGTCAAGGACGAACTGAAGTCCGGAGATCTCTTCATTCCCAGCAGCGAACGGTTTGATGACTACCGTGAGCAGCTGGTCGATGAAGCCACCTTGGCCCAGGAACTGGAAGCCTACGGCCAGGTGTCAGGCCTGCCCACCGACGCCGAGTCTTTCGTGGCGGGATTACGTGCACAACTGACCTCCCTGGCCGATGAGGTCGACGCGCGTTTCCCGGAGAACGTACATGCGGACATCCTGGATGGGCGCCTGGTGCTGCGGAAGGGGCAACGCGCCGAAGTCTCCAGCGCGATTACCACGGTGGATCGCCTCATCGCCGAACGGCTTCCAGAATCCAGCATCGTCGATGTCCTGATCGATGCCAGCCAATGGCTGGATCTGCACCGTTTCTTCCGCCCGATCGCCGGCACCGAGAGCCAGGTCGAAGATCTGCCCCGACGTGTGATCACCACGCTATTCTGCTATGGCTGCAACCTGGGGCCGACGCAGACGGCGCGGTCGATCAAGGGCTTCAGCCGGCGCCAAGTCGCTTGGCTCAACCTGAAATACGTGACCGAGGATGTGCTTGAGAAGGCCATCGTGGAGGTCATCAATACCTACAACAAATTCGACCTGCCTGGCTATTGGGGCAGCGGCAAGAGCGCATCAGCTGATGGCACGAAGTGGAGCGTCGACGAGGACAACCTGCTGTCGGAGTATCACATCCGCTACGGCGGCTACGGTGGCATCGGCTACTACCACGTGTCCGACAAATACGTAGCGCCGTTCAGCCACGTCATTCCCTGTGGCGTGCACGAGGGCATCTACATCCTCGACGGTCTGTTGGCCAACACTTCCGACATCCAGCCTGAGATCGTCCATGGCGACACGCAGGCCCAAAGCTATCCGGTCTTCGGCCTGGCCCACATGCTGGGCATCCAGCTGATGCCCCGGATCCGGAACATCAAGGACCTGACATTCTTTCGGCCCGAACCGGGTAGGGCTTATAAGAACATCCAGGCACTGTTCGGGGACAGCATCGACTGGCAACTGATCGCCACCCATCTCCACGACATGCTGCGGGTGGTGATCTCAATCCGATTGGGCAAGATCACCGCGTCCTCGATCCTGCGCCGGCTGGGCACCTACAGCCGGAAGAACAAGCTGTACTTCGCCTTCCGGGAACTTGGCAAGGCCGTTCGAACGCTGTTCTTGCTGCGCTACATTGATGACAATGAGATCCGCAAAACGATCCATGCTGCCACCAACAAGAGCGAGGAATACAACGGCTTCGTGAAATGGGTGTTCTTTGGCAGCCAGGGGATCATTGCTGAGAACGTCCAACACGAGCAGCGCAAGATCATCAAGTACAGCCAGCTGGTGGCCAACATGATCATCCTCCACAACGTGGAAGGCATGAGCCGGACCTTGGCCGAGATGAGGAAGGAGGGGATTGAACTGACGCCCGAGATCCTGGCCGGCCTGTCGCCTTATCGGACCAGCCACATCAATCGCTTCGGCGACTACCACCTGGATCTTGAAAGGGAAGTGGCGCCGCTGAGCTACACAGCCAAGGTGCTTGAACAGACCCCATAGATGGGGAGAACCTGATCGAGAGACGAGCAATCAACTTTGAAATTCAGTCGCTTAGGCAGCTTTTGGCCCTGTACGTAATGATTCCCTGCCGACCCTCTTCAAGGTTCATCCCAGCGACTGCCCAGTTGAAGGCCGCTCTTTCGTGGGCATTGAGTTCCGGGTCGATAGCGTCAATTGACTGCCGGTATTGCTGCTGGGTTCCATTCGTAACCATCTTCTTGTCTGTCGGACCGCTGCAGGCAGCTAGCAGTGCTGATGCTGCCAGGATCAGTGTTGCTCTGCTTCTGGCCGCGGTGATGAAGCGGTATGGCTGTTCGCTCATGCGTCCCCCTGTCAATGAAGAAGACAGAATATCGGGTTTTTAGATATCGGAGAACTGGATATAGCTTTCTAGGCCGCTCAGCCAAGGCGCGGTCGTGTCGAAGTCCATCCATCGAAAAGAGTACGCTGCCCTCATTGAGGCTGTTCGCGAGGCGCGGCTAGCTGCCGGTCTGACCCAGGCCCAGGTGTCCAGCATGCTGGGCCGCAGCCAGTCATTCATCAGCGACGTCGAAACAGGCAAGAGAAGGGTTGATGTGGTGGAGCTGAGAGATATCGCCCGCCTGACAGGCCTTTCGCTGGGCAAGTTGATCACAAACTTTGAGAAGCGAATCAAAGACTAAAGCCCCTTAGGGTGTAGCGGTAGGTTCGCGCTTCTTGCCGGCCGGTCGGGACCAGGCGCACACGCCAGTGACAGACGGCCAACCGGATGGAAGGGGCACGCCCTGCCGGAAATCCGTGACGTAGATCGGCCTCGGCGTGCCGGGTCGAAACTTTAGGCTGTTTTGTGGAACCGTGGGGTCTGAACCCTCGTGTAGATCCGGGTGAAGCGACGTCTTTACAGTTGTTGATGTGAAGACATTTCTCCGGCCCACTCCACAGCAGCTCCACAGGTCGCTA
Source organism: Stenotrophomonas sp. Sm6012 (assembly GCF_030985895.1). Lineage (NCBI taxonomy): Bacteria > Pseudomonadati > Pseudomonadota > Gammaproteobacteria > Lysobacterales > Lysobacteraceae > Stenotrophomonas > Stenotrophomonas sp. Sm6012. The sequence continues at coordinate 19,254 of NZ_JAPTFX010000067.1, forward strand.
AAGCGAACCCCTAAATGCCTCCGATGGGCTTGTCGCGGGGCCTATACCCTTTCGGCGCGACTGTCTGACGTGGAGGATTGCGCCCTACACAAGCTTCGAGACGCAAAGGCTATCGCTTGGCGGCGGCAGCGCAAGATGCGCAGCTGGGCCGCGAAGCATCCCCGGTTCCTACTGTTAGCCTTTCCGCTTTGGGGTGATCCCCGGTCATTCGCTGAGTTACCGGAACAGAAGCTTTGGCCGCGCATTCTTGGCGTTTTCGCGCTTGTTAGCCCCCATCATCGATGCGCTACAAGCCGATCCAGGAAGTGGCCAGTCACTAGTTCAATGGGCAGAAGTTGCTGGCGTATCCTCTCGGACTCCTGCAAGACGCTGGGTTGCCGCTACTGGCCTGGGATGTTGTGAGTGGCGCCAGAGGCTGAAGCTTGCTGCGTCCCTCCCTCTCCTCCAGAGCGACTGCAAAGTTGGTGATGTTGCCAAGCGGCTGGGCTATAGCGGCCCCTCCCCTTTTATTGCAATGTTTCGCCGACTAACCGGCATGTGCCCAACTCAGCTGAAGAGCGCTGTCTAGATGCAACTTCACCTTGAGGAGAGGGCCCTTTGAACCTGGCTAGCCGAAGAAGCGTTCCCCGAACAAGGAGAACGGGCCTCAAGCGGCCCGTTTTCATTTGAACTGCAGCTATGCAATTGTCTTTCAGCGCTTGGTCGAGGTGTCATCCACGACCATGACCTCGTCAGGCTTCTTGCGAGCTGCGTACTCCGCCAGTACCACACCAAATACTGCCATCAAACCGCCACCCACGACCCAGGTGCTCAGAGACTCTTTGAGGACCACCACCGCAAGCAATGCAGTGACGATCGGGACGAGATTGAAGAACCCGGCCACGCGAGCAGAGCCCAGCCGATGCAGGCCGGTCATCCATGCCAACGGTGCCATGATCGAAGCGCCGATTGCTGCGAATGCAATGCAGCCGATGGCTGCGCCACCCTGGACGCCAGTGCCTGCGACAAGGAAAAGAGGTAGCAGCAGGATCGTTGCAGACATGGCTTGAAGAAACAGGGATTCGATCAGCGTTACGGGAATGCGCCACTTGTGCATCAGCAAATTGTAGGTGGCAAAAGCCAAAGCGCCCAGCAGCATCAGGGCGTCACCTTTGTTGATTCCATGGGAAACCAAGGCTTCAAAGTCACCATGGGACACTACCGCTATCACCCCAACCAAGGAGATGATCGAACCAATCACTGCGCCACCGCGGACTGCGTGACCCATGAAGATGCGCGACAAGGCAAGAGCGATCAACGGGATGAGTGCCTGGATAACGCCCATGTTGGTCGCAGAAGTGAAATGTGCGGCGTAGTACGCCAGGCATTGGAACATGACACCGCCCAAAGCACCGAGCACGAGGAAGCGTGCCCAATTGGCTTTCAGGACCGCTAGGTTCGACTTCAGGCGCGGCAGGGCGAATGGGAGCAAGATGATGGCCGCAGCAAGCCATCGCCAGAAGCTAATATCGACCGGGCCGACGGTCCCTGCAGCGAGCTTTGTAACGATGGTGTTGGCGCCCCAGAGAAGGCAGGCCAGGAGGGGGAGCAGGTAGTACATGGCATCCTCAGATACTGGATATCAACAGCCAGTAGCGTAGACTTGGCGGAATTTCGTTACATCCATAATTTGCGCCAATCTTCATCTTGAATGCGACATGGCAATGGACCCCGTCCCCTCGTTCAGCTCCATCCCTGGAGACATCTACGTTCGGCAAGGGACTTTGCCTCCCTCCGACTGGGATGCTCGTGTGCATCCGTGGGGGCAGTTCAACTATGTTGCGCAGGGTGTCATGGAGTTACAGGTAGGCGAGGACTGGATGGTGTCCCCTACCCACTATGCGATATGGATTCCGCCTGGTGTTCACCACTCATCCCGAAACCGTGGTGCGGTTGCTTATCGATCCGCATACCTTTCGGTCGGCGCGTCGGCGCAGATGCCCAGCATTCCGACTGCGTTAGCGGTTAGCTCGTTGCTTAGGGAGATCTTGGACGAACTGGCCCGTCGTGACATCGGCGAGGCCGTTAAGCCAGAAGACCGGCGACTCTCCGCGGTCGCCCTTGACCTGATTCTGGCCGCGCCGGTGATGTCGAGCTTCCTGCCGCTGGCCAGCGGTGACGTGCTAAAGCGGATTCTGAGCTATGCCGAGACCTCCCTTCAGGACTCTCCGTCGGCACTTGAGGTCGCAGAGCGCCACCACATTAGTGTTCGATCACTTGAGCGCTTGGCAAAGCGCGAGCTAGGGATGGGGTTCGGAGAGTGGCGCAGTCGGCTTCGTTTTCTGAGGGCAATTGATGCCTTGGGTTCAGACCGATCAATTACGCAGATTGCAGACGATCTGGGCTATGCAAACTCAACGTCTTTCAGTGAGATGTTCAAGCGACACTCTGGCCGGACCCCAGACCAGTATAGAAGGGGCCTCAGTCCGCTCCAGCGAGAGGTGGAGCCCTCCTCCCGCTGAATCGAGGCAGGCCTCGAAGCTGTTGGGTCAACCATTTAGCTGGCCCAGACAGTGGCCATTCGGATCGATGGATCATCCAGAGGGTGTCAACCACCGGAGATCCACAGTCAACCACCTCAATTGCGTCTTGCCGAGCGAAGGATTCACGGGCGTGTCGCGGAATGACAGTGAATCCCAGCCCGAGCGATACCGGCTCAAGGATGAGCGCAACCTGATTGGTGAAGCCGTGTATAGGAAGCGCGCGTACGCCTGGATTTCCTGGGAACTTGCGGGCGAGAAGGCGGGTGGCCATAGCCTGGCCATCTGGATGATCAACGAAACCCAACTTTTGAAGATCCGCCCAGCTGTCCGCGCAGGCACCTCTCGGAACTACCAGCTCAAGCGCCTCCTCGGTGAAGGGCTCAGCCCGCAGCCGAGGGTCATCCGGCCGAAGTGCAAGTAGACCCACCTCGTACTTCTTCTCCAGTACCGCCGATAGGATTTCTGGGTCCGGCGAGAAGCGATGACGAATGATCAAGCCGGGATGGGTGCGCTGGAAGTCCAGCAACACCGGGTAAAGAGCAAGGCCAACACTCCCGGGGGTTATCAGCGCAAACTCCCCCTGATCGCTGTCCGCGCTCGCGAGCTTGGCTTGAAGCCGGCGATCGGCCGAATCCATCTCTTGGCAGTACTGCAATAGAGCCATTCCCGCCGGCGTCAGCTCAATAAATCGTGGTCTGCGCAGAAACAGGGCACCCAGCTGTTGCTCAAGATGACGTACATGCTGACTGACCGCAGCCTGGGTGAGCTGCAGCTGGCCTGCGGCCCTGGTAAAGCTCCCGACCTCTGCGATAGCCCGAAAGGATCGGAGCCAATGCTCATTCAGCATAAGAATATTTTATCAATCTGATAAAAATGGATCAGATCATGGTTGAGTTGCAGGGTCTAATCTTGCGGCTACCCCTCTCTTCAGTGGTGTGCCGTGCCTGCCCTACCCCCTCCCTACCCTCGCGCCTTCTCCCACATCGGCCTGTCTGTTACCGATCTCGATGCCGCGGTTTCCTGGACCGGCCAGCCTTTCGTAGACATCCGGTTGCCATAATTGATGGCAATGACCGAGGTGTTTATGGGCAACAGCA
>NZ_JAPTFX010000068.1:0-22428 GCF_030985895.1 Stenotrophomonas sp. Sm6012
CCCATGGATGGGTTCACGGCGTCCCCCGCGAACCCACCCCGCGCCGCCAAGCGCGGCTCTCGATTCAGCGCCCAACCACGAGGGGCTCAGCCGTTGGCCGCAGCAAACTCCGGCCGCGTCAGGTTGTCCGCCTCGCCCTCGGTGCACAGCACTTCGTCCTCGATGCGGATGCCGCCATACGGACGGAAGAAGTCCACGCGGTCCCAGTTGATCGCATCGCCATGGCCGGCGTCCTTCACTTCGTTCAACAGCATGTCGATGAAGTACAGGCCCGGTTCGATGGTCACCACCATGCCCGGCTCCAGCACGCGGGTCAGGCGCAGGTAGGGATGCCCCGCCGGGCGCTCGACGCGGCCGCCTTCGTCGCTGGCCGCGAAACCGGCCACGTCGTGCACCTGCAGGCCGATCAGGTGACCGATGCCGTGCGGGAAGAACGCGGCGCTGACACCGGTCTCCACGGCGGTCTGCGGCGACACCTTGATGACGTCGAAGTCCTTCAGTACGCCCATCAGCGAGAGATGCGCGTCCACGTGCAGCTGCTTGTAGTCGAAGCCGGCGCGCACCGCCGCACACATCTTCTGCTGGGCGGCATCGACGGCGGCGATCATCGCGGCGAACTCGTCGTGGCCGTGCGCGGCGTAGGTGCGGGTGATGTCGCTGGCGTAGCCGTGCGCGCTGGCGCCGGCATCGATCAGGAAGCTGCGCAGCGGCTGCGGCACCTTGCGGCCCAGCTCGGTGTAATGCAGCACGGCGGCATGTTCGTTCAAGGCCACGATGTTGCCGTAGGGCAGCTCGTTGGCATCCTGGCCGACGGCCTGGCAGTACGCCATGTGGATGCTGAATTCGTCGGCGCCATTGCGGAACGCGGCCTCGGCGGCACGATGGCCACGCACGCCCAGCACCTGCGCCTGGCGCATCAGCACGATTTCATACGGCGTCTTGCAGGCGCGGTGCCATTCCAGGTAGTTCACCACCGGCGCCGGGTTGTTCGGCGCGAATGCACCCAGCGCGCTCTGCGGCTCGCCGAGGATCGCGCAGCGCGACGGGTCGGCCGGCAGCAGCGCCAGCGCTTCTTCGGGCGTGCGGATGATGTGGATGTCGAAGTGGTCCACCCACCAGCCGCTCGGTGCATCCGGCACCACATGCCAGTAATCGAAGGGCTGGTGGAAGATCACCGCCGGACGCTTGCCGGGCGTGAACACGATCCAGCTGTTCGGCACGCGGGTCAGCGGCAGCCAGGCCTTGAACTGCGGATTCACCGCATACGGGTAGTCGCGATCGTCGAACACCTGGTAGTGCAGGGTGCCGCTGGGCACTACCAGGTGATCGAAGCCGCCGCGGGCCAGCGCCTGTTCGGCACGTCGGCACAGCACGGCCAGGTGGTCGGAATACAGGGTGCCGGGGTCTTGCTGGATCATTGCGGTGGCTCGACACGGAAAACGGCCCTAGATTCTGCCGCATACCGCGAAAAATCGCTGTGCCGGAACCGGCACTCAGGCCGTCGAAACCGGTCCCTCGTCGCTGTCTTCGCCCACCCATTGGCGCAGCAGCTGCCGATGTTCGCGTGACAGGGTGAGGAAGCGGAAGCCGGTCCAGCTCTGGCCCGGCACGTGCGCCGGTTCACTCCACAGCAGGTGCACGCCCACGTCGATGGCTTGCTGGTGGCCATCGGCCATCGGCAGCGGGAATCGCAGCTGGTACAGCGCATCCTCGCGCAACGGCACGCTGGCCAGCATCAGCATGCCGGTTTCAGAGACGTTGCCGAGGCGGCCCACTACGCTGTCGCGCATCTGGTCGGTGACCGGCACCAGGTCCGAGACCTGGCGGCGCGGTGCTCGACGGGTGTCCTGTGGCGGCTGGGTGTTCATGCAGGGGTTTTCCGGGTGTGGCCAGCGGCCAGCGCACGCAGCGCATCGAGGCTGGCCTGCCAGGCACGATCGACCAGGCGGCCCTTGTCTTCGGTGACCAGCTGCGCGCGGCCGGCGCTGAGCTGGCGGGCAAGAGTATCCAGGTCGGTATCGGCGATCTTCTGTCCGCGTGGATTGACCATCAGCGCGTGGCCGGTCAGCAGGCTGTACCACGACAGGCGCTGGCGGCGCAGCGTGCCATCGCCGGTGTCGACGTCGAACCAGCTGCCGAACGGCAGGGTGGACAGCTGCTGGTAGGCGGCTTCTTCGGCACTGCTGCGTGGCTCGGCGGGCGCGCCTGCGCTGGACGTGCCGGCATGCTCGCCCAGTCGCGCGCGCGCTTTCAGGCGTGCGCTGAGTTCGGTACGCGAGGTGCTTTCGTCCTCGCCGCCGGGCGTGGCCAGGCGGCGCGCGACGGCGGCGGCCTCCTCGGCGTGGTAGCCGACCTGCACCAGCGCCGCTTCCACTTCGGTGGCCAGCGTGTTGTCGGTGCCACCGGCAGCATCCGCGGTCTGTGCGGTCACCGCCGCGATGCGCTGGGTCTGCTGCAGGCGTTCCTGCCACTGCGGTGAATCGTCGCCATGGCGCAGGCGGGTCAATGTCAGGGCGTCGGCCCACGCCTGGCGCAGCAGGGTCTGCACGAAGCGCGGCGGCGCCTGCGTATCGCAGCACTGGTCGATCTGTGCACTGGCCTGGCGTCGTGCCAGGTCCAGGCGTTCCTTGCCGCGCGCGGCCTCGACGTGGCGGCGCTCGGCCAGCTCGGCGCGATGGGCGGCCGCGCGCTGGTGCTGCTGCACGTCCTCATTGGCGGCCGCGAAGGCCTCGGGCGTGCGCGCATCCTGGCCGAGCAGCCCCTGCACGCTCTGCGCCATGCGCTGCAGCAGCTGGGGGTCGACGTCATCATCGCCGAGCCAATGGGCACCGGCTTCGGCGATCTGGTTGAGCAGTTCGCGGGCGGGGTGCTCGTCACGCACGAAGAAGCCAGGGTCGGCCATGGCCGCGCGCGCCAGCGGCACCTGCAGGCGCGCCAGCAGCGCGGCCGGTACCGGGTCGGGACGTTGCTGCTGCTGTACCTGCTGCATCAGCAGGCGCAGCAGGTCGAGATTGTCGCGGTCGTGGCTGCCCAGCTGGGCCTGCGCGCCGTGTTCGCTGCGCAGCTGGGCGACCACCGCGGTCTGCAGGTCGGCAAGGCCGGTGGCGGCGCTGGACTGGGCCTGCAGGCGCGCGAGCACCGCATCCACGGCGGCGCTGGGTACCGCAGCGGACTGCGTGGGCGCGGTGCTGGCGTGCCTGGCCTGCTGCAGCAGGTCGTGCAGCGCGCTGCCGGTGGCGGTGGTCAGCCCAGGCACGACGGTGTCGCGGCCACCGGCGTCGCTGACCGCCTCCTGCACCAGGTTCGACCACGAGCCCGACGGTGCCGATCCGTTCCAGCCGGTCAGCGGCGCTGCGGGGGCGCGCTTGGCCGGCTGCGTCGCGCGGCCACCGCCGACGGAGTGGGTGATGATGCGTCGCGTGCTCGACGAACGCGCCAGGTAGGGCGTGTAGACCAGGCCGGGCAGAACGCCGTGCTGGGCCAGCAGCGCATTGGCGCGGTCGAGCACATCGCCCAGCCGTTCCAGCACCTGGCGCTCGAAGCTGCGATACAGCGCCAGCTGTACGTCGGCGCCGAGGGCGTCCTGCTCCGCGAGCCGGCGCACCATCGCGCACAATGCCTGCGGCGCCAGCGGCAGCGCGTCGGCCTCGAATGCCGGCGCCGCCGCCAGCACGCCCAGCCGTTGCCCGAGCAGGTTCAGGGTATTGGTCGAGCGCAGGGTTTCGCGCCGGATCATCTCGGTCAGCAGCAGGTCGCGGTCGACGTCATGCTCGGCCACCAGCGACAGCCCCAGCATGCCGGGCAGCGGCGGCGGAGTGGCCCCGGCGGGGACTGCAGCCGCAGGCTCGCGCAGGCGCGCCAGGGCCTCGGCAACGGCATCCAGCATGCGGTCGGGGAAGTGGCCGGCAAAGGCATGCAGTTGTCCGCGTTGGGCCATCAGTTCGGCCTGCTGCAGCGGATTGCGCGCGCGATCGGCGTCGTGCAGCAGGGTCTGTTCCAGCGCTTCGACGGTCAGGATCAGCGGCGCGGCCAGGGTCTGCCGGCACAGGCCGATCAACGCGCCCAGCAGTTCGCGCACCCGCGGCGGCAGGTCGGCCGCGGCCAGGCGGGCCTTGTCGGCAGGGGTGGGGGAAAAAACAGCTGACATCGGCGAGCGGTACCCGGATTCCCGCGGATCGATCTGGTGAATCTACCGTGTCGGCCGATGTCGGCGCTACTTTAGGGTGAATGTGAAATGCATCTGCCGGGCATGGCCCCGATGCGCGGTAGTGCCGGCCGCTGGCCGGCACTATCCGTTACGGCGGAGGCCTTACTCGTCCAGGAACAGGCTCACCACATCGTTGTTGAAGCGGCGGCCCAGCTCGGTTGGCTGCACGTGGCCGTCCGCCATGTGCAGCCAGCCGCGCTGCACGGCGTCGGCCAGCGGTGCGTCCAGCACGCTGCGCGGCAGGCCGGTGCGCGATTCAAAATCGCGCAGGCTGAAACCTTCGTGCAGGCGCAGCAGGTTCAGCATGTACTCGAACGGCAGCCGCCCGGGGGCGATGACATCGTCGCCGCCGAACGAGGCGGGGGTGCCTGCGCTGTCGAGGTAGGCCTGCGGATGTTTCAGTTTCCAGCGTCGCAGCACGTGCTGCTCGGCCCCGGAACTGATCTTGCCGTGCGCGCCGGCGCCGATGCCCAGGTAGTCGCCGAAGCGCCAGTAGTTCAGGTTGTGCGCACTCTGCCGGCCAGGGCGCGCATAGGCGCTGACCTCGTACTGGCCAAAGCCGGCCTGTGCCAGCAGGGCCTGGCAGTGTTCCTGCATGTCCCAGGCGTTGTCCTCATCGGGAATGCCCTGCGGCGGCCGTGCGAAGAACACCGTGTTCGGTTCCAGGGTCAGCTGGTAGTGCGAGATGTGCGCCGGCTGCAGTGCGAAGGCGCGCTCCAGATCGGCCTCGGCGCCGGCCAGGGTCTGTTCCGGCAGCGCGTACATCAGGTCGATGTTGAAATTGTCGTAGCCCGCGTCCTGCGCCATCTTCACCGCGCGCTCGGCCTCGCCACTGTCGTGGATGCGGCCCAGACGCTTGAGCATCGCGTCGTCAAAACTCTGGATGCCGAAGCTGAGGCGATTCACGCCGGCCGCGCGATAGCGGTCGAAACGGCCGTGTTCGGCGGTGCCCGGGTTGGTTTCCAGGGTGATCTCGGCATTGGGCGCGAAGCGCAGGCGCGCGCTGGCCTGCTGCAGGAAGCGGTCGATTGCTTCCGGCGGGAACAGGCTGGGCGTACCGCCACCGAAGAACACGCTGTGCACCACCCGTCCCCAGACCAGCGGCAGGTCCTGGTCCAGGTCGCGCAGCAGCGCGTCGATGTAGGCATCGAACGGCAGCTCGCCCTTGGCCTGGTGCGAATTGAAGTCGCAGTAGGGGCATTTGCGCACGCACCACGGCAGGTGCACGTACAGCGACAACGGCGGCGGCACCAGGCGCGGCGGAGTGTCGTGGTCGCCCGGGCAGGTTTCGCCGGGCAGGTGGTTGCAGTGGTCGTGGGCGTGCGGCATGGGCTTCATCGGTAGTGCCGGCCACTGGCCGGCTTCCCTTGGGTAATCAGGAACGCATCAATACAGCGTGGCCAGCTGCTGCTTGAGCTGCTGCAGGGCGAGGGCGCGATGGCTGATGGCGTTCTTCAGGGCCGTTTCCATCTCCGCAGCGGTCAGGCCGTGGGTGGTATCCAGGAACACCGGGTTGTAGCCGAAGCCGTTGCTGCCGCGCGGTTCGCGGGTGATCTGTCCTTCCCAGCGCCCTTCGCAGATCAGTGGCTGAGGGTCGGTGGCATGGCGCAGCAGGACGATCACCGCATAGAAGCGGGCGCTGCGCTGGCCGTCGGGCACTTCGGCCATCGCGTCCAGCAGCTTGGCGTTGTTGGCCGCGGCATTGGTCGGCTGGCCGGCATAGCGCGCGCTGTACAGGCCCGGTGCACCGCCGAGGGCATCGACGATCAGGCCCGAATCATCGGCCAGCGCCGGCAGGCCGGTCGCTTCGCAGGCCGCGCGCGCCTTCAGCAGCGCGTTCTCGACGAAGGTCAGGCCGGTCTCTTCCACGTCGCCCAGGCCCAGCTCGGCGGCCGAGGTGATCTGCAACGGCAGGTCGGCGAGGATCTCCTGCATCTCCACCAGCTTGCCGGCGTTGTGGCTGGCCAGTACCAGTTTCTTCATTGGCGGGGCTCCAGCAGGTCCCAGGTGTTGCCATACAGATCGCGGAACACCGCGACCGTCGCATAGGATTCTTCGCGCGGTGCTTCCAGGAATTCGACCCCGGCGGCCAGCATCGCCGCGTGGTCGCGGTGGAAGTCGTCGGTGTTGAGGAAGAAGGCGACCCGGCCACCGGTCTGGTTGCCGATGCGGCTGCGCTGTTCCTCGTTGCTGGCGCGGGCCAACAGCAGGGCGGCGGCGCTGCCGTCGGTCGGGCCGACCACCACCCAGCGCTTTTGGCCCTGGTCGATGTCTTCCAGCAGCGAGAAGCCGAGCTTGCCGGTGTACCAGGCGATGGCTTCGTCGTAGTCGGCCACCACCAGGGTGGCCAGGGCGATACGACGGTTCATGCCGACAGCGCCGCCTGCTGCGCGGCCAGCAGCTCGGCCACGCCCTTCTCGGCCAGGCCCAGCAGCGCGTCCAGTTCATCGCGGCGGAAGGCATGGCCTTCGGCGGTGCCCTGCAGTTCGATGAAACCGCCACCGTCGTTCATCACCACGTTCATGTCGGTGTCGCAGTCGCTGTCTTCGGCGTAGTCCAGGTCCAGCACCGGGGTGCCGCGGTACACGCCCACCGACACGGCCGCGACCGCGCCCAGGATCGGGTTGCGCTTGATGTCGCCGCGCTTCATCAGCACGTTCACTGCATCGACCAGGGCCACGTAGGCGCCGGTGATGGCGGCGGTGCGGGTGCCGCCGTCGGCCTGCAGCACGTCGCAGTCGAGGGTGATGGTGCGCTCGCCCAGCGCGTTGCGGTCCACGCAGGCACGCAGGCTGCGGCCGATCAGGCGCTGGATCTCCAGCGTGCGGCCGCCCTGCTTGCCACGCGCCGCTTCGCGGTCGCTGCGGGTGTGGGTGGCGCGCGGCAGCATGCCGTATTCGGCGGTCACCCAGCCTTCGCCCTTGCCACGCAGGAAGCCCGGCACGCGGTTTTCCACGCTGGCGGTGCACAGCACGCGGGTTTCACCGAAGCACACCAGCACCGACCCCTCGGCATGGCGGGTGAAGCCGCGTTGGATGACGACCGGGCGGAGCTGGTCGGGCTGGCGGCCGCTGGGGCGGGAATCGGACATGGTGCAGGTTCCGTAATGGCGTGGGAGTACGCCGCCATGCCCGCGGCCTTCACGGGGCGGGCAAGGGGGCTCAGGTGAGGGCGCTAGGGTACCATTCCCCCTTTGCACGCACCGGACACATTCCATGATTCGAAGCATGACCGCCTATGCCGGCGGCGAGCGGGTCACCCCGTGGGGCACGCTGGGCTGCGAGCTGCGCTCGGTCAACCACCGCTTCCTCGAGGTCGGCACCCGCCTGCCCGAGGAACTGCGGGCGCTGGAGCCGCAGCTGCGTGAACGCATTGCGGCGCGCCTGAGCCGCGGCAAGCTGGATCTGGTGATGCGCCTGCGCGCGCCGGAAGCGGCGGGCAGCCTGCAGGTCAATGAGGTGCTGCTGGGGCAGCTGGGCCAGCTGGCCCACCGGCTGACCTCCGATTTCCCGAATCTGCAGGTCAGCTTCACGGAACTGCTGCAGCTGCCGGGCGTGACCCAGGGCGAAGCCACTGACGCGGCAGCGTTGCAGGCCGAGGCGCTGTCGCTGCTGGACCAGGTGCTGGACGGCTTCGTTGCCGCCCGTGAGCGCGAAGGCGACAAGCTGTCTACGGCGATTGCCGAGCGCGTGGATGGCATCGAGCGCATCGCCGCCGAAGTGCGCACCTTGATTCCGGCCATTCGCGACGGCCAGCGCGCCAAGCTGGCCGCACGCCTGGCCGATCTGCCGCACCCGGTCGATCCCGGCCGCGCCGAGCAGGAACTGGTGCTGTGGCTGCAGAAGCTGGACGTGGATGAGGAACTGGACCGCCTGGGCAGCCACATCGTCGAGATCCGCCGCGTGCTCAAGCAGCGCGAGCCGGTCGGCCGCCGCCTGGACTTCCTGCTGCAGGAGTTCAACCGCGAAGCCAATACGCTGGGCTCGAAGTCGGTGGACAGCCGTACGTCCAATGCCGCGGTGGAGTTGAAGGTGCTGATCGACCAGATCCGCGAGCAGGTGCAGAACATCGAGTGAGATGGCAGGGGCGCCTTCGGGCGCCCTTCTTCGGTCCGCCGCTCAGGCCACGCTGACGCCCGGCGCTCCCGCGTTCAGGCGGCCCACCACGGCTGCCTGGGCGAACCCCGCATCGTGGAAGCAGGCGAGCACCGCATCCACCGCTTCCGGTGCACACGACACCAGCAGGCCGCCGCTGGTCTGCGGATCGGTCAGCAATGGCTGCCAGTGCGCCGCCATGCCATCGGCGAACTGCACCTCGGCGCCATACGAGGCCCAGTTGCGGCCGGAGGCGCCGGTCACGCAGCCACGCTGCAGCAACGCCAGGGCCTGTGGCAGCATCGGCACCTGTGCACTGTCCACCTCGGCGGCCACGCCGCTGGCGCGGCACACTTCCAGCAGATGGCCGAGCAGGCCGAAACCGGTGACGTCGGTCATCGCGTGCACGCCGTCCAATGCGGCCAGCGGCACGCCAACGCTGTTCAGGCGGGTAGTGGAATCGAGCATCTGCCGGTAACCGTCGGCATCCAGTACGTCCTTCTTCAGTGCCGATGAGTACACGCCCACGCCCAATGGCTTGCCCAGCACCAGCACGTCGCCGGCGCGTGCATCGGCATTGCGCTTGAGCCGCTGCGGGTCGAGCACGCCGATCGCGGCCAGGCCGTAGATGGGCTCCACCGAATCGATGCTGTGGCCGCCGGCAACCACGATGCCGGCAGCGGCGCAGGCGCGTTCACCACCCTGCAGAATGCCGCGGATGGTGTCCTGTGGCAGCACGTTGATCGGCATGCCGACGATGGCCAGCGCGAACAGTGGCCGCGCGCCCATCGCATACAGGTCCGACAATGCATTGGTCGCAGCGATGCGGCCGAAGTCGAACGGGTCGTCGACGATCGGCATGAAGAAATCGGTGGTGGCGACGATCGCCTGGCGATCATCGAGGCGATACACCGCTGCGTCGTCGCTGGTCTCACGCCCGACCAGCAGTTCGGCCGGCGCGGCAAGTGCCGGAATCCCACGCAGCAACTCGGAAAGCACCCCCGGCGCGATCTTGCAGCCGCAACCACCGCCATGGGCCAGCGAGGTCAGGCGTTGCGGGGCATCGGCGGGTGAAGGGGCGGGGGACTGCGCGTGCGTGGCCATGCCGACATCTCCTGCGGAAACACCAATGGCGGAAGGCAGCAGGAGTCGAACCTACCAGGGAACGATCGACGCCCCCTACTGGGTTTGAAGCCCAGCCGCATGCCCGGATGCGCATGCCTTCCGAAAGTACGGCGATGCCGGTGTGCTCAACCGTTGGGGGCGTTCCATTGCAGATCGCCGCGCGGCCGATGCTGGTCACCGACGCGTCGAGTGTAGCCAACGCGATTGAAGAACTCCAAGATCTGGATGCTGCGCTTGCGGCCCAGGCCGATGGCATCGCGGAAGGCGGCCGCATCCACGGTGCCCGTGGCCTGTGACAGCTGCGCGATGATCGCAGCGAGTTCGGCGATGCGGGCCGGTGCATAGAACAGGTCCGGTACCACCTGGAACAGTTCGCCGCGCGCTGCCGCCCTGCGCAGGATGGCGCGGACATCGTCTTCGGCGAGGCCAAGCCCGTCGGCAAGGGTACGCACCCACGGCGGATCGAAACCGCCGGTGTGCAGCTGTGGCAGCACGCGTTCGAGCAGCTGGCGTTCGCGTTCCGGTGGTGCGTGGTCGTGGCCGGGCAGGCGCCACCAGGCCCCCACGCGCTGCACGCTGCCGCGGTCGAGCAGATCCTGCAGCAGGGCGTTCCAGAGGCTCGCCGCCAGTGCAGGAAGGGTGCTGCGCTGCAGGCGTCCGCTATCGACACCGGGTTCGTCCGGTCGTCGTTCGTGCCAACCCCGCAGCGAGGTGATCACCTGCTCGCCAAGCGCCTGCCAGTGCCGGGCGAGGACGATCACCGTGTCATCCCGTGTGTTGATGCGCCGCGCGTCCGCGGGCAGGTCGATGCGGTCGGCGGCACGTCGGCAGTAGCGTTGCAGGGCAGTGGCGGGAATGCCGGCAGGCGCCTGTTGCAGCAGCGGGCCAGGCCCGGCTCCCGCCGCCAGTTGCTCCAGCGCCGCCAGCCACGCAAGCCGGCCCGGGCTGCGCCGTCGCCGTTGCGGCGGCTCCGGGTCAAGCACGATGCCGCCTCCCAACGTATGGGTGGCCGCCGAGTCGCGGGCGATGAAACGGTCGCCGCACATCGCGCAGACCGGTACATCGAACACCAGCTGCACGAGCTGCCCGTTGCCGTGGTCATGATCCTCCAGCAGCACAACATGGGCCTGCCGGTGCATCGTGCCCCAGTGGATGTGCAGGGGCGCCCGGTCGCGCAGCGGCGGCGCCAGCGCGGAAAGCCGCAGGCGCACGTCGACCCGGGTGGTGGCCCGCATCGCACGCGGATCGGCAATCCAGTCGCCACGATTGATGTCGTCGCGGGCGATGGCCGCCAGGTTCAGTGCGCAGCGCTGACCGGCCATCGCATGCTCGCTGGCCTGGTTCTGCGCATGGATGCTGCGCACGCGCACGTCGGTGGCCGCCGGCATCAGCTGCAGGTGCTCGCCTGCCGCGGCGATGCCGCCATGCACCGCGCCGGTCACCAGCGTGCCGTGCCCGGCCAGCGAGAACACGCGGTCCACCGGCATGCGGAACAGTTCGCGGCGCAGCGCATCCTGGCGTGCGTTGGCATCGCACGCGGCCCATGCGTGCAGGTGGGCGCGCAACGCATCGATGCCTGCATCCTCGGGCGCGGTGCTGTTGCAGGCAAACACAGGGGAATCCTGCAGCGGCGTGCCGGCCAGCAGCGCGGCGATCTCGATCTTGACCCGGTCGATGCGCGCGGCATCCACGCGGTCGATCTTGGTCAGTGCCACCACGCCGCGATCTACGCCCAGCAGCTGCAGGATCGCCAGGTGCTCACGGGTCTGCGGCATCACCCCATCGTCGGCAGCGACCACCAGCAGGGCGACGTCGATGCCGGTGGCGCCGGCCACCATCGTGTGCACGAAGCGTTCGTGGCCCGGCACATCCACGAAGCCCAGCGTCGTGGCGGGGCCCTGCGCGTCGGTGCCTTCAAGGGGCACGTATGCGTAGCCCAGCTCGATGGAGATGCCGCGCGTGCGTTCTTCCTGCAGGCGGTCGGTCTCGATGCCGGTCAGGGCGCGTACCAGGCTCGTCTTGCCATGGTCGATATGCCCGGCGGTGCCGACGATCATGCCTGCAGGGTGCTCCATTGGGCGAGGAAGTCCGCTTCGTCGGCAGGTTCCAGGCAACGCAGGTCCAGCCACAGCGCGTCACCGGCGATGCGGCCCAACACCGGCCGGGGCAGCTGGCGCAGGCGTTTGGCCAGGCGATCAAGGCCACCCCGACGGGCCGATGTGATCCGCAGCCCGGCGCTGGCCAGCTGCGCCTGCGGTTGCGCGCCGCTGCCGATCTGGCTGTGCATCGATGCGCGTTCAAGGGTGCAGTCGGTCGCCAGCGCGGAACGCATGGCCGGCAGCAGGCGCTGTGCCTGTGCATCGATGTCCTGCTGTGTGCGCGTCAGCGTTCGCAGCGTTGGCAACCGTTGCGCCAGGTACTCCGGTTCGCGGTACAGGGCCAGCACCGCTTCCAGTGCGGCCAGGCCCATCTTGTCCATGCGCAGTGCCCGCTTGAGCGGGTTGCGGTTGATCCGCGCAATCAGGTCGGCGCGGCCGGCGATGATGCCGGCCTGCGGCCCGCCCAGCAGCTTGTCGCCACTGAATGAAACCAGATCGGCACCGGCGGCAAGTGCGTCCTGCACGGTCGGCTCGTGCGGCAGGCCGAAGGTGGCCAGATCACACAGGCTGCCACTGCCCAGGTCCACTGCCAGCGGCAACCCATGCTGGTGCGCGATGGCGGCCATCGCCGCGGTGTCCACCTTGGCGGTGAAACCCGTGATCGCGTAGTTGCTGGCATGCACCTCCATCAGCAACGCGGTGCGGGCGCCGATGGCGCTGGCGAAGTCGGCCGGATGGGTGCGGTTGGTGGTGCCTACTTCCAGCAGCCGTGCCCCGGCGCTACGCATCACATCAGGAATGCGGAAGGCGCCGCCAATCTCGACCAGCTCGCCGCGTGAGACCACCACCTCGCGGCGGTTGGCCAGGCTGTTGAGCAGCAGCAGGACCGCCGCCGCATTGTTGTTGACCACGGTGGCGGCTTCGGCGCCGGTCAGCTCGCAGACCAGCGCCTGCACCCGTGCATCGCGGTCGCCACGGCGGCCGCGGCTGATGTCGAATTCCAGATCGATCGGCACGGTCATCGCACGGGTGACCGCGTGCACGGCGGTTTCGGGCAACAGGGCGCGGCCGAGGTTGGTGTGCAACACGGTGCCGGTCAGGTTGAACATCGGCTGCAGGTCGAGCCGCGCATCGGCGGTGATTGCGGCGTCGAGCGCCGCGACCAGCGCCGGGCCTTCAATGGCCTGGTGCAACTGCTCGGCCGATAGCTGCGCGGCACTGATGCGCTCACGCAGCGCCTGCAGATGTACGCGCAACAACTGGGTGATGCGGCTGCGGCCGTGGCCCTCGATCAGTGCTCCCAAGGCCGGCAGGCGCAGCAGCCGGTCCAGCGAGGGCAGGGCAGCGGCCGATGCCGGGGTCGTGGCTGTCATCGCCTCAATCGCCGTCGGATTGCCACAGCAGCGGATTCTGGCTGGCGCGCACATAGCCTTCCTCGCCCAGCAGCAGGTCCAGCGACAGCGTGCCGAGATCATCGGCGACCGGTTCCAGCGCCGGGTCCTTCTCCAGATACAGGATCTTGCGGTAGCTGTGGCAGTGATCGCAGGTCTCGGCACGTACGGCGCTTTCACGTACGGCTTCGCCGCTGTCGCCGTCCACATCGGCCAGAGCGCGGTAGGCGATGTCCTTGCCGGCGGCGCCACACTGGCTGCACTGCACGCGCACATAGTGCCACTGGCAGGCGCACAGCGAGCACGACAGGTAGCGGTAGGAGGCGTAGGGCGGCCGTGCCTGCACCACGCTGGCCACCGGCAGCGTGCCGCACAGCGGGCACAGCCCCGGCGCATCGGCCAGCGGTTTCAGGTCGGTGGGGCGGAAGCTGTCGGCCAGCACCGCCCAGTACACCTGCAGCGCGTTCATCACCAGCAGCGCAGCCACCGCATCCAGCGAAGGCGCGTCATCACGCTCCAGCACCGCATGCGCCTGTGCATCGAGCCATGCGTCATCGGCAGCGGCAACGCGCTGCAGTTCCTGCCGGGTTTCCGCCGGCAGCCCGGCCTCATCGGCACAGTGCCGGCACAAGGTGCGCAACCAGTCGCGCCAGTGCCCATCCAGCTGCAGCGTGTTGGCCGGCCGCAACGGCATCCCAGCGCCGGCTGCTGCACTCGATTGCTGGGAACGCGCCTGCGCCTGCAGGGTCTCGCGTTGCTGCGGCGTCAACTCGTCCAGCAGCGACTGCTGCGCATCGGCCAGGGCCGCCAGCAGCTGCAGATAGCCGCCGATGGCGCTGTGCGCAGCCAGGCTGCGCAATCGCGCCGCACGTCCGGCGAACAGCGACGCGGTATCGGGCAGGATGATGCGCGGAACATCGCGCGAGGCCAGCGTCTCGATCTCACCGGGTTCAAGGATGCGTTGCGCCATGCCGGGCCAGCCAGAAGAACCAGCCTCCATCCTCGCCGTTGTCGGCGCTGGCGTCCAGCGTGTTCAGGCAACGCAGTCGAGCATGGCTCGACGCTACAAAAGCCGATTTCGATCATTGCCGTTCATTGTGTCGGCCAAGGTCGACACCCGCCATCCCACGGAGAGCCGCTGTTGCTGTGGCTTGCAGCGGGTGCAGGGCCGCAGGCCCTGCCACTAACCCTCTTCCCGCCGCCCGCGCAGGATGTCCCGGAACCACTGCCGATGGTGCTTGTACGCCCACCCATAGGTCACCTTGCCCTGGGTCATCGCCCGCACCGAACCCTTGATCCAGATCGCCGCATAAATGTGCACCACGATCGCGCAGACCAGCACCCAGCCGAACAGCGCATGGGCCAGCACCGAGAAGCGGATCACCCCGATCGGGAAGAAGTGGCTGAAGTACTGCCGCCAGATCACGAAGCCGGTCAGCAGCAGCGCCGACAGGCAGCCGATGATGGCCCAGAACAACAACTTCTGGCCGGCATTGAAGCGGCCCACCGGCGGCAGTTTCTCGTCCTCGTTGCGCAGCACATCGCGCATGCCGCGCAGCCACGCGCGGTCGTCGGCAGTGGGCAGGTTGTCGCGCCACATGCGGAAGGCCAGCAAGGCGAAGCCGATCACCATGGCCAGGCCGATGAACGGGTGCAGGATGCGCGTCCACGGCCCGCCGCCGAACAGCTGGGTCAACGGAAACAGGGCGGGGTGGAACAGCGCCAGCCCGGAAAGCGCGGTCAGCACGAAGCAGATCGCCACGATCCAGTGGTTGATGCGGGTCGGCGCGCGGTAGCGGATGATCTGCCGCGGGTGCGGTGCGTACTTCATGGCCGCTGCTCCTCTTCGATCTTCTTCGCCTCGTGCTCGGCCGCTTCCTCTTCCTCGTCGTTCACCGTGTTGCGGCCGATGCCGATGTAATGCAGGAAGCCGACAAAGGCGGTAGCGGCAATGGCCAGCACGCCCAGCGGCTTGGCCACGCCCTTCCACACTTCCACCATCGGGCTGATGCGCGGGTCCCTGGGCAGGTCGGCGTACAGCTCGGGCTTGTCGACGTGCTGCAGCACGTACATCACGTGGGTGCCGCCGACGCCCTGCGGGTCATACAAGCCGGCGTTCTCGTAGCCGCGTGATTTCAGGTCCTCCACGCGGCCGGCGGCATGCTCGGTCATCGCCTGCTTGCTGCCGAAGGTGATCGCACCGGTCGGGCAGGTCTTCACGCAGGCCGGCTCCTGGCCCACCGCCACGCGGTCCGAGCACAGCGTGCACTTGTAGGCCTTGTGGTCCTTCTTGGAAATGCGCGGGACGTCGAACGGGCAGCCGGTGACGCAGTAGCCGCAGCCGATGCAGTTCTCTTCCTGGAAATCGACGATGCCGTTGGCGTACTGGATGATCGCGCCCGGCGACGGGCAGGCCTTCAGGCAACCCGGATCACTGCAGTGCATGCAGCCTTCCTTGCGGATCAGCCATTCCAGCTTGCCTTTCTCGTCCTCGTACTCGCGGAACTTCATCACCGTCCACGACTGTTCACTCAGGTCGGGCGGGTTGTCATAGCTGCCGACGCAGCTGCCGACCTCGTCGCGCAGGTCGTTCCACTCCATGCAGGCAACCTGGCAGGCCTTGCAGCCGATGCACTTGCTTACATCGATCAGCTTGGCGACCTGGCCGGTGTGCGCACCACGCGCCTCCGGTGAGGGCGTGGTGGTGGCCGAGCGGCGGATGATGTCCAGCGATTGCAGTGACATGGCGTGTCTCCTACACCTTCTCGACCTTGACCAGGATGCACTTCGATTCAGGCGTCTGCGAGTTGCCGTCACCGATGGCGTTGGTCAGCGTATTGGCGATGTAGCCGGGCTTGGCCGCACCGAGGAAGCCCCAGTGGATCGGTATGCCCACCTGGTGCACGGTCTTTCCATCGATCTGCAGGGCTTTGATGCGCTTGGTCACCATCGCGACGGCTTCGATATGGCCGCGCTTGGAACTCACGCGCACGCGGCTGCCGTTGTTGATGCCCAGCTCGTCGGCCAGCGCCGCGCCGATCTCGACGAACTGCTCGGGCTGGATGATGGCGTTGAGCTTGCCGTGCTTGGTCCAGAAGTGGAAATGCTCGGTCAGGCGGTAGGTGGTGGCCACATGCGGGAACTCGTCCGGCGAGCCGATCTGCGCACGGTCGCTGGCAAACACGCGCGCGGCCGGGTTGTTCAGCGTCTGCGCCTGGCCGGGGCTGAGCGGGTTGCTGCGCAGCGGTGTATCGAACGGCTCGTAATGCTCGGGGAACGGGCCCTCGGCCATGCCGGCCTTGGCGAAGAAGCGGGCGATGCCTTCGGGGTTCATGATGAACGGCCCCATGCCGCCGGCCGGATCTTCGTCGGCCTTGAAGTCGGGCACGTCCACGCTGCCCCAGTTCTTGCCGTTCCACGCCAGCAGCGTGCGTCGCGGGTCGAACGGCTGGCCGGCCACGTCGCACGAAGCGCGGTTGTACATCACGCGGCGGTTGGCCGGCCACGCCCAGGCCCAGCCCAGCGTATTGCCGATGCCGGTCGGGTCGCTGTTGTCACGCCGCGCCATCATGTTGCCGGTCGGGCCCCAGGCGCCGATGTAGATCCAGCAGCCCGATGAGGTGCTGCCATCGTCGCGCAGGTCGCCGAACGCGGCCAGCTGCTCGCCGGCCTTGCGCACCAGCTTGGTCGGGTCCTTGGGATCGAACACGTCCACCAGCGCCTTGCCGTTGTATTCCATCGCCAGTTCTTCCGGCGTTGGAACCTCGGGGTTGGAATACTTCCAGGCCAGATCGCGCACCGGTTCCCACCATGCGCCGCCGTCCTTCTCGTACATCGCCTTGATGCGATGGAACAGCTCGGACATGATCTCGATGTCGCTGCGCGCTTCGCCCGGCGGGTTGGCGCCCTTCCAGTGCCACTGCAGCCAGCGCGAGGAGTTCACCACCGCGCCGTTTTCCTCGGCGAAGGAGGTGGTCGGCAGGCGGAATACTTCGGTCTGGACGGCGCGGGGATCGACGTCGTTCAGCGCGCCGTGGTTCTGCCAGAAGGCAATCGTCTCGGTTTCCAGCGGGTCCATGCTGACCATGAACTTCAGCTTGGAGAACGCGCTGATCAGCTTGCCCTTGTTCGGCGCCGAGGCCAGCGGGTTGAAGCCCTGGCAGATGTAGCCGTGGATCTTGCCTTCGTTCATCAGCTCGTACGCCTGCAGCATGTCGTACGGCTTGTCGAGCTTGGGCAGGTAATCGAAGCACCAGTTGTTGTCGGCGGTGGCGGCGTCGCCCCACCACGATTTCATCAGGCTGACGTGGAACTTCGGATAGTTCTGCCAGAACGACATCTGGTTGGCGCGCAGCGGCTTCTGTGTGCGCTTGGCGATGTAGGCGTCGTAGTCCTGTTCGTCCTGTTTCGGCAACGTCAGGTAGCCGGGCAGCAGGTCGGACATCAGGCCGATGTCGGTCAGGCCCTGGATGTTGGAGTGTCCGCGCAGCGCGTTCATGCCGCCGCCGGCCACGCCGATGTTGCCCAGCAGCAGCTGCACCATGGTGCCGGCACGCACGTTCTGCGCGCCCACCGAGTGCTGCGTCCAGCCCAGCGCGTACAGGATGGTCATCGCCTTGTCCTTGCCGGCGGTGGACGCGATCATGTCCCAGACCTGGCGGATGCTGTCGGCCGGCGTACCGCAGATGCGTTCGACCATCTCCACGGTGTAGCGCGCGTAGTGCTGCTTCAGCAGCGTGTAGACGCAGCGCGGGTCCTTCAGCGTCGGGTCGCTGCGCACGAAGCCGTCATCACCATAGACGTAGTCCCAGCTGGAACGGTCGTAGCTGCGCTTCTCTTCGTTGTAGCCCGAATACAGGCCATCCTTGAAGGCGAATTCGTCCTTCACCAGGAACGACATGTCGGTGTAGTTCAGCACGTACTCGTGCTGGATGCGGTCCTCGGTCAACAGGTAGTTGATCAGGCCGCCCAGGAACACGATGTCGGTGCCGGTACGGATCGGCGCATACACGTCGGCCACCGCGGCCGAGCGGTTGAAGCGCGGGTCGACCACGATCAGGCGGGCCTTGTTGTGTGCCTTGGCTTCGGTCACCCATTTGAAGCCGCACGGGTGTGCCTCGGCGGCATTGCCACCCATGATCAGGATCAGGTCGGCATTCTTGATGTCGACCCAATGATTCGTCATCGCACCACGGCCTAGCGTCGGGGCAAGACCTGCCACCGTCGGGCCGTGTCAGACACGTGCCTGGTTGTCGAACGCCAGCATGCCGAGGGAGCGCACGACCTTGTGGGTCAGCACCGCGGTTTCATTGCTGGTGGCCGAGGCCGCCAGCATGCCGGTGGTCAGCCAGCGGTTGACCGTCTGCCCGGCCTCGTTCTTCTGCACGAAGTTGGCGTCGCGGTCTTCCTTCATCAGCCGCGCGATGCGGTCCAGCGCATCGTCCCAGCTCAGCCGCTTCCACTCGTTCGAGCCCGGTGCGCGGTACTCGGGGTAGAGCAGGCGCGATTTACTGTGGATGATGTCGGCCAGGCCGGCACCCTTCGGGCACAGCGTGCCGCGGTTGACCGGATGGTCCGGGTCGCCTTCGATATGGAAGATGCTCGGCTCGGCGTTCTTGGCACCATCGCCGAGGCTGTACATCAGGATGCCGCAGGCCACCGAACAGTAGGTACAGGTGTTGCGGGTCTCGGTCGCGCGGGTCAGCTTGTACTGCCGGACCTCCGCGAGCGCGATGCCGGGCGCGAAGCCCATCAATGCCAGGCTGGAGCCCACCAGGGTTGTCCCGGTGACCTTCAGGAACTGGCGGCGACTCATCGAGGGCATGCCGTTCTCCTTGGATGGCGGGGCGGCACGCAGACCACCCGGCTGTCGGTAGGTACGGCCCGGTTATAGCACAGGCCCCCGGATGCCCATGTGGCACAAGGTCCGGCCGCCTCGCCAAGGGGCGCGGAAAGGGGCGGCTCTGGTAAAGTTGCGTGCCCGCACCCCGGGGAGCCGTCTGCCGGGCCTGGTTCCAGGATGTTCCGCGCAGCCTCCGCCGTCCTGGCGCGATCCTCCGCGCCGGATCTGGAACATCGAGGAAAAATTTTGCGAAATCAACCAGTTGGGTTCCGTGCATGAGCGCCCCGTCACCTTCGTCGGACGCCGTCGCGCGCGGCACGCTGTACATCGTTGCCGCCCCCTCCGGCGCCGGCAAGAGCAGCATCGTCAACGCCACGCTGGCGCGTGATCCGCAGATCGCCCTGTCGATTTCCTTCACTTCGCGTGCGATGCGCCCGGGTGAAGTGAACGGCCAGCACTACCACTTCGTCAGTGCCGAAAAGTTCGAGCAGATGATCGCCGCCGGCGATTTCTTCGAGCATGCCTGGGTGCACGGCGACTGGAAGGGCACCGCCCGGCAGTCGGTGGAACCGCAGCTGGCCGCCGGCCAGGACGTGCTGCTGGAGATCGACTGGCAGGGCGCGCAGCAGGTGCGCCAGCTGGTGCCGGGCACGGTCACCGTGTTCATCCTGCCGCCGTCCAAGCAGGCGTTGCAGGACCGCATGCGCAAGCGCGGCCAGGACAGCGAGGCGGTCATCGCCCAGCGCCTGGGTGCGGCGCGTGACGAGATGCTGCACTTCAACGAGTTCGACTACGTGATCGTCAACGAGGTGTTCGACACCGCCGTGGACGAGCTGTGCGCCATCTTCACCGCCAGCCGCCTGCGTCGGGAGGCCCAGAAGGTCCGCCACGCCGGCCTGATCCAGGCCCTGTTGACCCCCGATCCGGGCGCAACTGACTGATTCCAAAAGAATCGGGTGGGGGTTGGCTTGATTTTGTCCAGCCCCTGCCAGTACACTCCGTCCCCTTTCCCTCATTCGACTGAGCGGCCGACCGGTCGCCGGGAGCCCGTATGGCCCGCATCACCGTAGAAGATTGCCTGGAAGTCGTTAACAACCGTTTCGAACTGGTCATGATGGCTTCCAAGCGTGCCCGCCAGCTCGCCAACGGCGTGCAGGCCACGCTGGACAACAGCGAGACCGAGGACAAGCCGACCGTGCTGGCGCTGCGCGAAATCGCTGCCCGCAAGATCGACAACGCGCTGATCGACGAAGTCGAGAAGGCCGAGCGTGAGCGCGCCGAGCGCGAAGCGCTGGAGTGGGCCGCAGCGGAAGTGGTCGCCGACGAAGACATGTCCAAGAACGACGATTGATCGCATCGATCAGAGTCATTGCTGGATAGCCGAACAGCCCGCCCCGCGCGGGCTGTTTCGCATTCAGGATTTGCCGTAAACGTCGCGCTGGAATAGGCTTCGGGCATGAACCCAGGCCCCACTGCCAAGGTCGCCGCAGCCGCCACTGCCGCCGTACCCGACTACGTCCTCCAGCTTGAACGCGCCGCCCACTACCTGCCGCCGGAGCAGCTGCCGCTGCTGCGCCGTGCCTGGGAAGTCGGATCCGCCGCGCACGCTGGGCAGACGCGCAAGTCGGGCGAGCCCTATATCACCCATCCGGTGGCCGTGGCCCAGGTGCTGGCCGAGCTGGGCCTGGACGTGGAAGCACTGATCGCCGCGATCCTGCACGACACCATCGAAGACACCCCGCTGACCCGTGAGGAACTGGCCTCGGAGTTCGGCGAAGCCGTGGCCGAACTGGTCGACGGCGTGACCAAGCTGGACAAGCTGAAGTTCCGCGACCGCCAGGAAGCGGCCGCCGAGAGCTTCCGCAAGATGCTGCTGGCGATGTCGCGCGACCTGCGCGTGATCATGATCAAGCTGGCCGACCGCCTGCACAACATGCGCACGCTGGGTGCGCAGAGCCGCGAGGCACGCGGCCGCATCGCCCGCGAGACGCTCGAGATCTACGCACCGATCGCGCAGCGCCTGGGCATGAGCCTGGTCAAGAGCGAACTGCAGAACCTCGGGTTCAAGGCGCTGTATCCGTGGCGCCACGCGATCATCGAAAAACACATCCGCAGCCAGCCGGTGGTGCGCCGCGAAGCGATGGCGCAGGTGGAAGTGCAGTTGTCGCAGCGCCTGGCCAAGGAAGGGATCGAGCATCGGCTGATCAGCCGCATCAAGACCCCGTGGAGCATCTACAACAAGATGCGCGACGAGAACAAATCCTTCGACCAGGTGATGGACGTGTTCGGCTTCCGCCTGGTCGTGCGCAGCGTGCCCAGCTGTTACCACGCGCTGGGTTCGGTGCATGCCACCTTCAAGCCGCTGGATGGCCGCTTCCGCGATTTCATCGCCATTCCCAAGGCCAACGGTTACCAGTCGCTGCATACCGTGCTGTTCGGACCGTATGGCTCGCCGATCGAAGTGCAGATCCGCACCGAAGAGATGGACCTGATCGCCGAACGCGGCGTGGCCGCGCACTGGACCTACAAGTTCGGCGGTGATTCGCCCAACAGCGCGCAGAGCCGTGCGCATGCCTGGATCGTCGAGCTGATCGATTCGCAGCGCGCCGCCGGTTCCTCGCTGGAGTTCCTCGACAACGTCAAGGTCGACCTGTTCCCGGACGAGGTCTACCTGTTCACCCCGAAGGGCAAGATCCTGGCCCTGCCGCGCAACTCCACCGCGCTCGATTTCGCCTATGCCGTGCATACCGATGTCGGCAACATGGCGGTGGCCTCGCGGGTGGACAAGAAGCTGGTGCCGCTGCGCACCAAGCTGGTGTCGGGCCAGTCGGTGGAAATCATCACCGCACGCTCGGCCACGCCGAAACCGCAGTGGCTGGAGTTCGTGGTCACCAGCAAGGCACGCACCGCCATCCGCCACCAGCTCAAGCAGCTGGAACACGAAGATGCCGTGCAGCTGGGCCATCGCATGCTCGACCGTGCGCTGGAAGCCATGGATTCCTCGCTGGAGCGGCTGCCGAAGGGGCGCCTGGACGCGTTCCTGGCCGAGCACCGCTTCCCGCGCCTGGAGGCCCTGCTGGCCGAAGTCGCGCTGGGCAACTGGATGCCGACCCAGGCTGCGCAGGCGCTGATGGCCTACGCCGAACTGCGCGGTGGCCCGCATTCGCGCCACCACTCGCAGGAAAAGATCCTGATCAACGGCAGCGAACGCGGCGTGGTCACCTTCGCCGGCTGCTGCCAGCCGATTCCCGGCGACGAGATCATGGGCTACCACACCGCCGGCAAGGGCATCGTGGTGCACCGCATGGACTGCCCGAACCTGGCCGAACTGCGCAAGTCGCCCGAGCGCTGGGTGCCGATCGGCTGGGACACCACCGTCTCCGGTGACTACGACACTTCGCTGGTGGTGGAAGTGGAAAACGGCACCGGCGTGCTGGCGCAGCTGGCGGCCGCGATCGCCCAGAGCCACTCCAACATCGAGCGCGTGGACTACCTGGACCGCGACTTCAATGCCGCCGTGCTGGCGTTCAACATCCAGGTGCGCGACCGCAACCACCTGGCCGAAGTGATGCGCCGCCTGCGCCGCCTGTCGGTGGTGCAGTCGGTGCGCCGCCAGTAGATCCACGCGGTGCATGGATGCGTCTGGTAGTGCCGGCCGCTGGCCGGCAAC